>CAJXPN010000760.1 GCA_913058025.1 uncultured Myxococcales bacterium
CCTCAAGACAGCGCGCGTGGCGGGCGCGGACTTCGATCGGGAGGTCGTCTTCTTCGAGCCCACGCGCATGGAGATGGCGGAGCCTCCGCTCCGGCGCGCCTCGTATGGAGAGGATGGAGACGAGGGCGCGCCGTTCGCCGACTTCACCGCGTTCCTGACCTACATCGTCGGGCAGTTCGAGGAGATGGCCGAGGCGTTCGAGGACGAGAGCCTCCTGCTCGGTGCAGGCGCCGACGACGACATGAGCGACGCGGACGAGCAGCTGCTCAAGACGATCGCGTCGCTCCTCGGTGGTCGAGGCATGGAGTCCGAGCCCGAGCCCGAGCCCGAGCAGATCTCACCGGAGATGGAGCGCGCGGCGAGGCTGTGCTCGCTCGCGCTCCAGAAGTTGCTCGACGACGAGCTCATCGAGCTGCTCGATGGATCTGTGATTCGTCAGGAGCTCGAGTCGTACATGCTCGCCAAGCTCATCCGCTCATCGAGCCCCGATGGGGCGATGGACTCGTGGATCAGCGCGCTCTCCAAGGCTCGAGAGGTCGAGGAGCTGTACGGAACCGACGACGAGCTCAAGGCCAAGATGGCCGAGGCGTTCGAGGAGATCGCCGCCGAGACGCAGGACTAGCCCGCGACGCCGGGCTCGCCGCGCCGCGCTCTATACCGCGGTCGTGGCGAGCGCGGCGCTGATCTCATCGAGCAACGCGCGCATTCGGAAGGGCTTCTGGAAGACCATCACGCCGAGGGTCTCGAGGACGTCTGCGTCCACGATCGTCCCGGTGCAGACGACCACGCCGAGTGAGAGCGTCTGCTTCGAGAGCCACTCCAGGACCTTGTAACCGGTGACGTTGGGCATCTGGAGATCGAGGATCATGAAGTCGATGTGCTCGGTGCTCAGGATCTCGATCGCCTGCGCGCCGTCCTCGCACTCGAGGACGTCATAGCCCTTCATACCGAGCACGGAGCCGATGGCCTCGCGGATCATCTCGTTGTCGTCCGCGATGAGGATACGGTGTCTCGTGACAGGGGGATTCACCTGGCTATTCATATGGATATCCTGTCATGAGAGGTTGGCGCAGGCACCCAGATGAGCCCGCGCGTCCCATAGAGACGGGTGGGCCTTCAGATCGGTTACGACAGTACGCTTGCGAGGACTATAACGGCACGTTTAGGCGAAGTCGTTCATGGCTTCGCCTTTTTGTCGTGCATCACATCAAGATGCCCTTGTCGTCGGGCTGGAGCATGTCGGGGACGTCGGACTCGCCCAACGCGTGGAGCAGGTTGACCTCGATCTTGCGAGAGAGGGCAGCGAGCGGGAGCGCGTTCCAGAACATGTTGAAGGGGTCCTCGAGCACGCGGCCGGCCTCCGAGATGAGCGCGAACGAGATGCACACCATGATGTTGGCGGGGATGGTGAGCCAGCCCAGAGACTCGACGAAGGCGAAGGGGAGCAAGAATCCGTAGTAGCGGATGAGCGTCTCGGCGATGAATGCGTAGCCGCGAGGGAGCGGCGTGCCCTTGATGCGCTCGCAGCCGCCCTGGATGTCCAGGAGCTTGGCGACGCTGGCGTCGAGCGACTGGAAGCGGAGCTCGTTGAGCGCGTCCCGGTCGGCGGCCTTGCGCATGTCGCGTGTCTGGAGGTGGAGCAGCGCGTGGTTGATGTTGGACTGGCCGCGCATCGACTCGAGCTCGTCGCCCATGTACTCGACGAAGTCGGGGTCGTTGAACGGGTCCTGCTGGCGCAGGCCCAGGCGGAGCGCGTGGACGTAGGCGATGTGGCGGCGGACCATGCGCTCGGCGAGCGTGCGGTCGGCGTCCTCATCGTCGGATTGGATGTACATGAGCGCCTGGGTGGAGAAGTGGCGCGAGGTGTTGATCAGGCGCCCCCACAGCTTGCGGCCTTCCCACCAGCGGTCGTAAGCGGAGTTCGTCCGGAAGCTCACGAAGATGCCGATCGCCGCGCCGACGATGGTCAGCGGGGTCGTGGGCAGCTTCCAGCCCATCTCGAACACGTCGTGGAGGAGCACGGCCACGAGCCCGCCGGCCGTGAACAACAAGACGTTGCGCCACTGCCAGAAGAGGAGGTTTATGGCGGACCCGCGGGTCTGGTTCGTCATCATGGCGGCAGATACTCCTCTTAACCCCCCACCCACAGGTGCGGGCGCGGCGGATTCATTGTAAACGGAAGGCGTGAAGCCTGGATCGCTTGGATCGGGCGCGAATCCTTAGCACGACAGGAGCTCCTTTGACCAACGAATCTCTGGCGTTGGAAGACCTCGAGAGCGCGCTCGCCGAAGCGCTCATCGCGCGCGACGCGGCCCGCGAGCGCGTCCCTGACCCGGACGCGTGGGAGCGGATGCCCGACCCGACGCGCGCGCAGATCGCGCGCTGGTCGGAGGTCGACGTCGCGGCGCATTCGACCCGACTGCTCGAGCTGCTCGGCCGCCCCGAGGTCGCGTGGGCGAGGGCCGCGGCCCTCGCGCTGCGCTCGTCGACCGAGGCCGCGCTCGAGGGGTTGCGCGCCTGGGCTCCCGAGCACCCGGAGGATCTGGGCAACGCGCACGGTGAGCTGTGGCTCGAGCTCGCGCCCCTCGAGGCGGTCGAGGCCGTGTTCGCCGCGCTGGGTGACGTGGGCACCCTCGAGGCGCTCTGGCGCTGGGTCCCCGGCGGCATGATCACCAACGACCCGATGCTCGCCTCGCTCATCGACGAGGGTGAGGACGTCGGCGAGTTGATCGCGGATGCCTACATGGCCTCACGCTCGCACGAGCCCGGAGCGACGATCGCGGCGGCCGCTGCGCGCGCGATCGCGCGCACGCGGCATGGTCGCGCGCTCGAGATCCTGCGGGACGTATGGGGGAGGTTCGTGAACGAGGACGCCGCGCACTTCGTGCGCCTGGAGGTCCTGTGGGGCCTCTTCCACCTGGGCGACGACGCGGGGCTCGACCTCGCGGTCGAGGCGATGTCGATGAGCGGGCTGTCTAACGCCGCGTCGCGCGCGATCTCGCGCATGGGCGACGCCGGCGAGGAGGCCGCGGAGGGCATGGTGCGAGAGTGGGCCGCCGACCCCGACATGCGCTACCCGCGCCATGACGCGGCGAGGACGCTCGCGCGCTCGGCCAGCGAGCGGACCGACGCCGCGCTGGCCGAGCTCGTGGAGGACCGCGACCACGCGGTGAGGCAGATCGCGCGCCACGCGCTCTCCGCGCGCGGTATCCAGGAGATGTTGGTGCGGTTGGTCTCGGAGCTCGAGGGCGATGAGCCCGAGCGCGACGACGCCCTCGAGCTGCTCGCGCTCCACCCGAACCCTGCCGCGCTGTCTCTTATACACATCTCCGAGCCCACGAGACAGGCAGAAATCTCGT
>CAJXPN010000761.1 GCA_913058025.1 uncultured Myxococcales bacterium
AGTAGTTGTTCTTGTCGTTGAGCGCCTGCGCGAACGCTCCGCCGTCCACGCTCACTTCCCAGTGGGTGTCCGTCGCGCCGTCAGCCAGCGGGACGCCGAGGTCGTCGACGCCCGTGGAGTAGAGCGTCATGTTGACGCGCTCGTCGACGCACAGGCTCGAGCAGCCGTCGCCGCTCGTGGTGTTGCCGTCGTCGCACTGCTCGTCCGCGTCGACGGTGCCGTCGCCGCAGAGGAGCTCACACACGCTGGGCTGCGCGTCGTCGCAGCTCCAGCCTGCCTCGACCTCGCAGGTCTCCGAGCAACCGTCGCCGCCGAAGACGCCTCCGTCATCGCACGACTCGCCCGAGTCGAGGACGCCGTCGCCGCACAGGGAGACGTAGGACCCCTCGATCTCGTCGAGGCGGAAGCCGTAGTAGGTCGCGAGGTTGGTGACGCGGAACTCGAGGGTGTTCACGCCGGCGACGAACGCCGAACCCGCCGGGATCGTGGCCTCACACTGCGTGCGGTAGTTGTCCCCGGTGGAGGTCATGGCGTAGGCGGTGCCGTTGAGCCAGACGCTGTGGTCGCAGCCGGTGAGGTCGCCGTCGTCGGCGGCGTTGCGCGACCGGTCGTCGAAGCCCACGCGGTAGGAGATGGTGACGCTGTTCAGGTCGGCCTCGGCCGGCACCGTGAAGGACTGGCGCCAGGCGAAGGGCCTGTTGGGCGCGGCGGTGCGGACGAGGTCGGGGTGGGTAATGCCGCGCGAGGTGGACTGGTCGCCCTGGGGCCACTCGAGCCAGATCCCGCCGCAGCTCGAGCAGTAGTTGTTCTTGTCGTTGAGCGCCTGCGCGAACGCTCCGCCGTCCACGCTCACCTCCCAGTGGGTGTCCGTCGCGCCGTCCGCCAGCGGGATCTCGGCGTCGTCGACGCCCGTGGAGTAGAGGGCGAGCTGGAGGCGCTCGATCTCACAGCTGGCCGAGCAGCCGTCGCCGTCGACGGCGTTGCCGTCGTCACACTGCTCGCCGGCGTCGTAGCTGCCGTTGCCGCAGAGGAAGACGCAGCCGCTGGGCTCGCCGTCGCAGCCCCAGCCGGCCTCGACCTCGCAGGCGTCGGTGCAGCCGTCGCCGCCCGTGGCGTTGCCGTCGTCGCACTGCTCGCCCGAGTCGATGACTCCGTCGCCGCACGGGGGGGCGCAGATCGACGGGCCAGTGACGGAGATGGAGTCGATGATCGCGTCGTTGCCCGAGGTGGCGCCGTTGGGGTTGGCGAACGCGAGGACGCCGGTCGTCTGGTTGGGGCCGGTGGTGAAGGTCAGCGACGTCGTCTCGAAGTCGAGCGAGGCGTTGGGCGTGACGGTCACCAGGTTCGCGCCGTCGAGCGAGACCTCGATGGAGGGGTCGAACGCCGGGTTGGCCTCGTCCTTGAGCGCGTGCGCGAACGAGAGGACGTAGGTGGTGTCGGGCACGAGCCCAGTCAGCGTCTGCGACCAGACCGTGCCGCCGCCGCCGTTGAGCGCGAGGCAGAGGCCCTGGCCCCCGTCGCACTCGCAGGTGAAGTAGGGCGCGGAGGTGACGTAGTAGAAGTTGTCCCGAGGGATGAGCGCGGTCGAGCCCGCGCACGTCGTCTGGACGGGGGCGGGGTCGAGGGGGACGGCGTCGGAGAAGCCGGTGTCGCCCAGGTCGAAGTCGCCATTGAAGACGAACTCGGAGGTCTCGCAGCCGAAGCCGTCCTCGATCTCACAGCTGGCCGAGCAGCCGTCGCCGTCGTCGGCGTTGCCGTCGTCGCAGACCTCGTCGCCCTGGACGAGCCCGTCACCGCACACCGTGGCGATGTCGTAGGCGCTCGTGACGCCCTCGAGGCGGAAGCCGTAGTAGGTCGAGATGTTCGTGATCCTGAACTCGAGGGTGTTCTGGCCGGTGACGAACGCCGACCCCGCGGGGATCGTGGCGGCGCACTCGGTCCGGCTGTTGGCGCCGGAGGAGGTCATGGAGTAGGCGGTGCCGTTGAGCCAGACGCTGTGGTTGCAACCCGAGAGGTTGCCGCTGTCGGCGGCGTTGCGCGACGCGTCGTCGAAGCCCACGCGGTAGGAGACGGTGACGCTGCCCAGGTCGGCCTCGGCCGGCACCGTGAAGGACTGGCGCCACGAGAAGACCCCAGACGTCGTCGCCTGGACGTGGTCGGGGTGGGTGATGCCAGCCGAGGTGTTCGTGTCACCGAGCGGCCAGTTCAGCCAGATACTGCCGCAGCTCGAGCAGAAGTTGTTGTTCTCGCGGATCGCCTGGACCCACTGCATGCTGCCGGGGCCGCGGACCTCCCAGTGCGTGTCGGTGTCGGCCAGCGCGATCGGCGCGCCGGCGTCGTCCACGCCCGTGGCGTAGAGGTCGGTGAGCGACGATTGCGCGCTGGCGGTCTGCGCGACGGACGTGAGCGCGAGAACGATCGCGACGTGTCCGAGACACGACCCGATGGTTCGGTGGGATGCGTTGACTCTCATGGTCTCCTCGATGGCGAGCGCGACGCGGACGCGTCACGGACTGAATCTGAAGCGTTCGAGCCGGGCCATACGCCCGGACAGCACCTCTTATCGCAACGGCCCTGGGCGATGCATGTAGAGAATCCTCCACAACGATCGTGCGGCATCACGAACAGCGCATGACGACCCGAGACGGCCCCCCAGCGAGCGCCGACAGAGCCTCCTTACATGCGGCACAGGCGGACGCTGCGAACGCTCGACGGGGCTATCTTAGATCCATCGCGGCGTGCGATCGTCTGAATCGATGAACAGAGAATCGATGACCAGAGGCAAACGATGACGATCGAACGCGCGCTCGCGATCCTCCTCGTCGGGAGCGTGACGCTCGCGACAGGCTGTGACAGGGACCCTTCGACCGACGACGAGGTCGAGCCGGCCGTGGCGCAGGATCAGGAGACGCACCCGCTCGCGTGGAGGGGGACGTACGCGCGCGCGAGCGGCGTGGGAGAGCTCGAGGTTCAGACGGCGTCCGGGTGGAGCGCGCTGAAGCCCGGGGCGCCGATCGCGCCGGGGTCGACGCTGCGCACCGGGGACAGGGCGATCGCGCTGATCACGCTCGAGGGCGAGGGCGCGCTGATCATGAACAAGTCGACGACGCTCCACCTCACGCTGGAGTCGCCGGGGGTCAGGGTCGAGCGCGGCCACGCGATCGTGGAGACGCCCGAGTCCGAAGAGGCCAAGGGAGGCGCCAAGCCCAGGATCGGGACACCGACGGGCGGGGTCGTGCTGACAGGGACGACGGTCTCGGTGCTCGCGGGCGCGTCCGAGAGCGTGGTGACGGTCGCGCAGGGTGAGGCGCTGTCTCTTATACACATCTGACGCTGCCGACGATCTACTCTGTGTAGAT
>CAJXPN010000762.1 GCA_913058025.1 uncultured Myxococcales bacterium
CCGTAGCTCGGCGTCTCCGGGGGGCTGAAGCTCACCGGGTTGGCGTCCTTCGCGCCGAAGTTCACGACGCCGGGGTCCGGCGCGCCGTAGTTTGGCGGCTCGGTCACGCCGAAGCTCGGCATGTCCTGCGCGCCGAAGTCGGGCGCGTACGGCTCTGCGCCGAACCCCACCTGGACGCCATCGTACTGGGTCGGGTTCGAGTCCTCCTCGAGCGCCTCGAGCGCGATCTCCTCGTACACTTCCTCGTCTTCGAAGTGCAGGATGAAATCGCCGCACCAGACCTCGTCCTCGTTCTTGAGCGAGACGCGCGGGCTGACGGGTTGACGGTTGTCGTCCACGATCAGGTACGTGCCGTTCGAGCTCTTGAGGTCGATCACCTCATAGATCCCGTTGGCGTAGCGAAACTCGGCGTGCCGCCTCGATACGGACTTGCGGTTCGAGCGGATCGTACAATCCGTCGCGCGCCCGAGGCTTACCACGGGCGCATCAGGCCCCAACGGGACCACGATCTCGCGACCCTGATTGTCCATGTAGATGAGCTTACCCACTCACGCTCCTCGATCGGCAGAACCACACGCAAGCACCTCGCCGACAGTACCACGAGCCGATGCGCGAGGCGCGCACGGAGGGGTGGAAGCAAGTCGACGATGGTCGGCGCGATCCTACGATCGTTGGCGGGTGAGCGTCAATCTCAGGAGAGGCCCGTAAGGGGGCCGGTTCCATCCATGCCGAACGACATCGCGGGCACGCCCACGGCGTTGAGCATCTCGACGAACAGGTTCCCCACCGGCGGCTTGTTCGCGTACCGGATGTGGCGGCCGGTGTTCCAGCGCCCACCCGCACCGCCTGCCACCACGATCGGCATGTCGTCGTGGTTGTGGCGGTTCCCGTCCGAGATCTCCGACGAAAAGAAGATCGCGCTGTTGTGCAGCAGCGTGTTGCCGTCGATGTCGGTGCGCGACTTCAACCCCTCGAGCAGGTAGGCGAACTGGGTCATCTCCCAGATGCCGATCGCGGTGAGCGCGTCGAAGTTCGACTGCTGGTTCTGATGGTGCGAGAGCTGGTGGTGTCCGCCAGAGACCATCGCGCCGGGCTCGGACTGGTAGTTCCTGTTGCTCCCCGCGTTCGCGAGCATGAACGACGTCACGCGCGTCAGGTCGCACTCGAACGCCGCGACCATCAGGTCGGCCATCGCCTTCGCCTTGCTCGCGTAGTCGGTCGGAGAGCCGGGCTCGGTCGGAGGGCTGCACTCGGGGCCGTTGTCATCCGCGTCGACCTTCATCTCCAGCGCGCGCACGCCCTCGAGGTACTCTTCGAGCTTCTGGTTGTCCTTGGCGCCGAGCTGACCCTTGAGCCTGGAGGTGTCGCCGCGCACGGCGTCCAGCACGCTCTTCTTGTAGGCCCTGCGGCGCGCGATCGCCTCGCGAGAGGCGCCCGGGTCGAACCCGCCGAAGATGTAGTCGAAGGCCTGACGCAGATCCGAGATCTTGGGCAGCGGCGTCTGCGCCGAGGCCCACGAGATGTTGCGCGCGTACGCGCACGAATACCCCGAGTCGCAGTTGCCCGTGGAGCCGCCACCGTCCATGCCGAGCTGGAGCGAGTTGAACTTCGTGAGCCCCTCGAACGCGTTCGCCGCGACCTGGTCCATCGAGATCCCGTTGCGGATGTTCGAGCCCTCGGTCTTGAAGGGGTGCGTCGCGGTGATGAACGCGCCGGTGCCGCTGGCGTGGTCGCCGGGGCCGTCGGGGCGAGCGGGCCGGTTCTCCAGCCCCGTCAGGATGTTCACGTCCGCCTGCACGTTCGCCAGCGGAGCGAGGATGTCGGTCAGCGCCCAGTTCGCGCCCTCCTGTGCGGGCGTCCAGCTCGGCATGTGGATGCCGCACGGGACGTAGTACGCGAGCAGGCGCAGCGGCGCGGCCGGGTCTGCGGCGCTGAGCATCTTGCCGCCGGGGACCATCGCCTCCATGAACGGGAGCGCGAGCGCGGCTCCCGTGCCTCGGAGGAAGGTGCGACGGGACAGGGGATCTCTACGGTATGTGCTCACGTCGGCTGCTCCTGGCTTCCGGATGCTCTTGACGGTGTTCTGGTGGCGTGTCGCGGGGCCCGGGGCCTCACTCGGCGGGGGCCTCGGGCACGCGGTATCGGAACGTCTCACTCAACACGATCTGCTCGACGAGCGCGCTCGTCTCGCCGCCACGCGCACCCACGACCGCGGCGATCGCGTCGACCTGGACGTGGTCGTCGTGGCGCGAGACTCCTCGGCCCGTGGCGTAGGTCAACATCTTCTCGGTCGCGCACGGGAGGAACTCCTTGCGGTCGACGAGCAGCTCACCGAGCTCCATCGCGCCCGCGAACTGCACCCCATCGGGGAACTGCCCCTGGGTGTCGACGTCCGAGCCGTCCGAGTCGTAGTTCTCACGCCAGCTCCCCGTCGGGTCGTAGCCCTCGAAGGCGAACCCGAGCGGATCCATCAGCATGTGGCAGCCCGCGCACTGAGGGTCGTCGCGGTGCGCGGCGAGCTTGGCGCTCAGCGGCGCGTTCTCGGGCACGCCCTCGACGTCCAGGTCCATCGCGTCCTGGGGGATCTCACCAGCCGGCTCCGTGCACAGCATGTTCTCCAGGATCCAGTACCCGCGCACCACCGGCGAGGTCTCGTCCGGGTAGGACTTCGCGATCAACCACGCGCCCTGCGTGAGCAGGCCGCGGCGGCGATCCGACGCGGGGTCGAGGGTCACGCGCTGGAACGCGTCACCCTCCACCCCGCCGAACCCGTAGTAGGACGCGAGCGCCTCGTTGACGTAGGTGAACTCGCCGGCGACCAGGTCGCGCAGCGAACCGCCGTCGAGCATCACCTCGGTCACGAAGCGCCTGGACTCCTCTCTCATCATCGGCCTCAGGTCCCGGTCGAAGTCGGGGAAGCGCGCGTAGTCGGGGTCCGCGTCGAGGACGTTGTCCAGGTAGAGCCACTGCGTGGCGAAGTTGTCCACGAGCGCGATCGAGCGCCCGTCGGCGAGCAACCTTCGCGTCTGCGCGAGGAGCACGTCGTCCTCGAGCAGCGTGCCGTCGTCGGCCACGGCGCGGAGCTCGGCGTCGGGCGGCGCGCTCCACAGGAAGTAGGACAGTCGCGTGGCGAGTTCGTGCGCACCCAGCGCGTGCGGCTCGCCGAGCGGGCCGCGGTCGAGCTCCGGGCGGAAGATGAAGTTGGGCGAGAGCAGGACCGCCTTGAGCCCGAGGCGCAGTCCCTCCTCGTACCCCTCCGCGTGCTCCTCCGCGACGTCGAGCAGCGCGACGAGCGCGTCGACCTCGGCCTCCTCGACGGGCCGACGCCAGGCGCGCTCGGCGAACCCCGTG
>CAJXPN010000763.1 GCA_913058025.1 uncultured Myxococcales bacterium
CGAGATTTCTGCCTGTCTCGTGGGCTCGGAGATGTGTATAAGAGACAGTCGCCCCGATGACCTGATCCTCGCTGCCCCCGTACGCGCCCACGAGCGCGGCGACCGCGCTCACGTGCGTGATGTAGGGGATCCCCGTCGCCTTGCGCGTCTGCACCCTGTGGATCCTGTGCGCCATCGCGAACGCCTCGTCCAGCCTCTCCGTGTACGCCATCACTCCTCCTCTTTTTGGTGATGGTCGCAGTCTGAACGCAACGGACACTCCGCGCAACGCGGCGCGCGGCTGGTGCACACGCGCCTGCCGTGGGTCACCAGCGCGATGTGCGCGGCGTCGTAGTCCCCCTCGGGCACCCAACCCTGCATGAGCTCGTGGGCGCGCGCGTCGCTCACGCTCGCGGGCACCCAGCCCACGCGCTTGCTCACCCGCATCACGTCAGTGTTCATCGCGAACAGCGGCATCTGCGCCGCGTACGCGAGCGTGAACGCGGCGGTCTTGGGCCCGACGCCCTTGAACTCGAGCAGGTACGCCCGCGCGTCCTCGGGCTCCTCCTCCCTCAGGAACTCCAGCGAGTACTCGCCGCGCTCCTCGTGCACCTGCTCCAGGATCTTCTGGATGCGCGGCGCCTTCTGGTTCGAGAGCCCACCCACGACGATCGCCTCGGCGACCTCTTCGACCGGCGCGCGCCGCACCTGATCCCAGTCCCCCTCGAACGTGTCCACCAGCGAGCCGAACGCGCGCGACGCGTTGATCCCGCTCGTGGATTGGTTGAGCAGGGTCGCGATCAGCGAGCCCAGCAGATCGTCGGGCTCGTCGAAGGTCTCCTTGCCGTGGAGCACGTAGAGCGCGTCGAGCGCCTCCGCGACGCGCTGGAATCGCTCGGCTGGTTCGTCTGTTTTCACTTCGTCTGCTCCGCGATCGGTCGCCACGTCATGCGGCCTGGGTGGCGCGTCGCGCGCCTCCGGGTCTGTGATGCCTGGCGGCGGCTCCTCGTCACACCTCGTTGTTGAGGTTGCCCCGAGTGGGGCGCTGGTCTAAATTTCGTGGCGTGCCATCGAACCGATCCAAGTCATACTGCCAGGTGTGAGGCCTCTGCCGGGTGAGCGCGACGCGCCCCACCCGCGCCAGCGCCTCACTCGCGAGCGCTCCCTGGCGCCTCGCCCTCTTACCGTCCTTACTCCGAGGAAAGAGCCCACATGAGCACGAACCTGACGCAGAAGCTCAGCAAGTTCAATGATGTAGAGGAGTACCGAGAGCTCCACTGGGAGGGCACCTTCGAGGACTACCTCGACGTCGTCCGCCAGGACCCCAATGTCATCCGCACCGCTTACCAGCGTGTCTACGACATGGTCCTGTCCTATGGGTCCGAGGAGTACATCGACAACAAGAAGAAGATCGTCCGCTACAACTTCTTCGCTGACCCGAACCACAACGGCAAGGACGCGATCTACGGGCTCGACATCCCGCTGATGCGGCTCGTCAACGTCTTCAAGTCCGCGGCCCACGAGTACGGCACCGAGAAGCGCATCATCCTGCTTCATGGCCCGGTCGGCTCGTCGAAGTCGACCATCGCCAAGCTCATCAAGGCTGGCCTCGAGGAGTACTCGCGCACCAACGACGGGCGCCTGTTCACCTTCGCCTGGAAAATGCCCGAGCACCTGCTCGAGCTGACCGGCGGCACCGAGATCCTCCCCGATCCGATGAACGAGGACCCCCTCAAGCTCATCCCGCTCGAGTGGCGCGCCGACGCGCTCGCCGAACTCGAGCTCGAGAACGTCCGCTACGACACCCGCGTGCGCGGCGACCTCAACCCGGCCAGCCGCTTCATCTTCAACGAGCTGATGAAGCACTACGACGGGGACTGGTCCAAGGTCATGTCGCACGTCGTCGTGCGCCGCCTCATCTTCAGCGAGAAGGACCGCGTCGGCATCGGAACGTTCCAGCCCAAGGACGAGAAGAACCAGGACTCGACAGAGCTCACCGGCGACATCAACTACCGAAAGATCGCCATCTACGGCTCGGACTCGGACCCGCGCGCCTTCAACTTCGACGGCGAGTTCTGCGTCGCCAACCGCGGCGTCATCGAGTTCGTCGAGATCCTCAAGCTCGACGTGGCCTTCCTCTACGACCTCCTGGGCGCGACCCAGGAGCGTAAGATCAAGCCCAAGAAGTTCCCGCAGACCGACATCGACGAGGTCATCATCGGGCACACCAACGAGCCCGAGTACCGCAAGCTGCTCGGCAACGAGTACATGGAGGCGTTGAGGGATCGTACGGTCAAGATCGACATCCCCTACATCACCAAGTACCAGCAGGAAGTCCGCGTCTACAAAAAGGACTTCAACGCCGACACCGTCAAGAAGCACATCGCCCCCCACACCATCGAGATGGCCTCGATGTGGGCCGTGCTCACGCGCCTCGAGGAGCCCAAGAAGCACGACCTGACGCTGCTCCAGAAGCTCAAGCTCTACGACGGGCGCACCATCACCGGCTACACCCAGGACTCGGTCAAGGAGCTGCGCAAGGAGGTCGAGCGTGAGGGCCTCCACGGCATCTCCCCGCGCTACATCCAGGACAAGATCTCGAACGCGCTCGTGTCCGACAAGACCGAGGCCTCGATCAACCCCTTCATCGTCCTCAACGAGCTCGAGGGTGGCCTCAAGAACCACTCGCTCATCGCCAACGAGGACGAGCGCAACCGCTACCGCGAGCTCCTCGCGGTCGTGAAGCAAGAGTACGAAGACGTCGTCAAGAACGAGGTCCAGCACGCGATCAGCGCCGACGAGGACGCCATCGCCAAGCTGTGCGCCAACTACATCGACAACATCAAGGCGTACACCCAGAAGGAGCGGGTCCGGAACAAGTATACCGGCCAGAACGAGGAGCCCGATGAGCGCCTCATGCGCTCGATCGAGGAGAAGATCGACATCCCCGACTCGCGAAAGGACGACTTCCGTCGCGAGATCATGAACTACATCGGCGCGCTCGCGATCGACGGCAAGCAGTTCACCTACCAGATGAACGAGCGCCTCCGGAAAGCCCTCGAGCTCAAGCTCTTCGAGGACCAGAAGGACACGATCAAGCTCACGAGCCTCGTCTCCAACGTCATCGACCGCGAGACCCAGGAGCAGATCAACATCGTCAAGCAACGCATGATCCGCAACTACGGCTACAACGAGGAGTCGGCCACCGACGTCCTCAACTTCGTGGCCTCGATCTTCGCGCGCGGCGACTCCGTCTCCGACTGAGCTCCTCCGCTCGAGCGTCGCGCGGCCCACGGGTGAGGGCGGGGTCGCGCGCGTCACGTCTCGCCCAGGGCGCCTCATCGAGGCACCCTGGGCTCTCTCTCACT
>CAJXPN010000764.1 GCA_913058025.1 uncultured Myxococcales bacterium
GGGCACGCCGAGCTCTCGTGGGCGCTCCACGGTTGGCTCATGGGTCGGCTGTCCGAGGACGAGCGCGCGCAGGTGCGAGTGGCCATGGACGCGAGCGTCGAGACGCTCGCGGGAGAACTCGGCCAGCGCCCGGCCGAGATGATGAACCCCGCGCTCGGGCTGCCCGACGCCGAGACCGCGAGGTCGCTGCTCGGCGAGTTCGAGCGGCACATCGCCGCCGCGTGAGCGCTCAGGTAAGGCCCTCGCGTTGACAGCTCGCCGACGCGCGGACAGACTGCCGGCCGTGAGGTCAAATCAGGTTCGCATCGAAAGAACGCGAGAGGAGAGCCGATGAATCGGTCAATGTTGGGTTGCGCCATGGCGATGGTCATGACGTTCGTGTGTGGTTCTTCGGTCGCGGTGGCGCAGGACGTCGCGCCGCTCACCGAGGAGCAGAAGAACATCTTCCATGGCTCCAAGGAGGACCCCTCGGCGATGAAGCTGTTCGGGGTCAACCAGGAGTACGAGGGGCGCTCCTACCTCGCCGGTGACGAGTGGAACCTCCACCTGTACCACCCCAGGATCAAGGAGATCGGCGGCGGGTACGTCGGCGTCGGCTCGGATCAAGGCTACATGATGGTGAGCTGGCAGCGGCCCGAGTTCGCCTGGCTCGTGGACTACGACCCGTTGGTCGTCGTCACCCACAAGATCTACAAGACGTTCTTCCTCGAGGCGAAGACCCCCGAGGCGTTCTACGCGCTGTGGACCAAGTCCGAGAAGGACAACGCGCTCGCGCTCATCGAGCGGGACTGGGCCGACGACGAGAACTTCGAGCTGCTCAAGAAGGTCTACAAGGACTGGCGACCGAAGATCCTCCGCCGCCACAAGCGCATCAAGCGTAAGCTCAAGAAGCAGAAGATCAGCTGGTACCTGAGCGATCAGGAGTCCTACGACTACATGCGCGGCATGATCCGCGAGGGGCGCATCCGCCCGATGCTCGCGAACCTCATCGACGACGAGGGCATCCGCGGCATCGGCGAGGCGTCTCGCAAGCTGGGCGCGCCGATGCGCGTGATCTACATGTCGAACGCGCAGGAGTACTGGAAGTACCCGCAGGAGTTCCGCGACAACGCGGCGTCGTGGAACGTCGACGAGCGCTCCGTGGTGCTCCACACGCTCTCGACGTGGTCCAAGAACAAGGACTACCGCTACGTCATCCAGCCCGCGGCCAACTTCCAGGCGTGGATGGCCGAGCCCTGGGTCAAGAAGGTCTACTCGATGGTGCCCAGGCGTAAGCTGAAGGGCCCGGACGACATCGACTTCATCGAGTTCGACAAGGACGTCGCCGCGGTCAAGGCGCGTCGGGATAAGCGGGCGAAGAAGAAGTCGAAGAAGAAGTGAGCGCGTAGGGGAGCGCGATCGCCGCAGGGGTGACGCGTCCGGGTCCGACGGTGACGTCGACCTCGTGGTCAGGGTGATTCGGGTGGCGTACCACCAGGGTCACCCTCCCTTTTTTAGTGGGGAACCTGACGAAGCGGCCGTCGGCGCGCGTGCGCCACGACTCGCCCGCGCGAAGGTCCTGGGCGCGCAGGTGGACCTCGACGCCTGCGGCGGGCGCGCCGGTCGCGTCGAGGACGCGCCCGGCGACGGTGGGTCCGTCGAGCACTCGCTCGAGCAGCGCGACCCAGGAGGGGCGGTTCGCGTCGATGATCGCGCGCCGCGCGCAGGGGTCGCGCGGGGCGAGCCGCGCGGCCTCGACGAGCAGCGCCACGGTGCCGAGCTCGTGCCGCAGCCAGTCCTGGTCGGTGCCGTCCACTGCGTACAGGTTGCGCCTGAGTTTGAACGGGCGCCCTTCGGGGTGGAGGGGGAGCGCGTCGGTTACGTGTTGGCCGATGCGCCAGGCGTCGTTTGGCAGCGGGTCGGGCGTGCCGTCGATGGTGTAGGGCGCGAGCACGCACACCGTGCCGGAGTGGTAGGAGATGGACGCGGCGGGGACGGTCGCGCGCGCGAGCGCGACCATCGCGCGCGTCTCCGGCTCGGACGAGGCCGCGCCGCCGCGGTACTTGTCGTGGAGCGGCTCGGAGGACGAACCGCCCGGAAGATCCGCGAAGCGGAACGGGTAGTTGCGGTTCAGGTCGACGCCCTCGAGGCGATCGCGCGTGCCGTCTCCGTCGTGGTCTCGGCCGTTCTTTCGGCCAGTGCGCCAGGTGTCCTCGAGGAAGGCGAACGCGCCGTCCGGGTTGACCTGTGGGACGACCCAGACCACGAGGTCGCGGGTGAAGCGCGAGTGAGGGTGGGCCGGGTCGTCGACGCCGCGGAGGAGCTGGTCGATGGCGTCGAGTGAGATGTCCGTGGAGGTGGGCTCGTCGCCGTGGTGGCCGCCGTTGAGGAGGACGGTGGGGCGAGGGTCTTCGTCGGTTAGATCCTGCCCGATGGCGAGCGCGAGGATCGGGCGACCCTGGAGGGATCGGCCGAGGACCTGGAGCCGGGTGTGCGTCGGGTGCGCGCGGTGGTAGGCCGCGAGGAGCTCGGCGACCATGGCGGGGTTCTTCGGTGAGAGCTCGAGGCGGAAGCCCTCTTGCGCGCGGACGGGCGGGAGCGTGCGGTACCCGAGGTAGGTCTCGTCGACGAACTTCCACGGGATCTCTGAGGAGACGACGCGCGGCTCCTCGCCGGCGCACCGGAGCATCTCGATCCCGAGCAGGTCGGTCTGCGCCACGACGGAGCCGTCGCGACGTTCTCGGACGACGAGCGCGTCGCGCGCCTCGTCGGGCAGGGACTCGAAGGCGTCCGTGTCCAGCGTGACGAAGCGCCTCGGCGGGCGCTCGAGGGTGCGTCCGGGCGTGTCGACGCAGAGGTCGCGGGTGGTGAGCAGGTCCACGAGCGTCGTGGGAGGGTTGACGTGGGCGTCGGGTGACGAGATGCCTGCCTGGCCGCGCGGGTGTGAGGCGTCCTCGGCGTGGAGGACCGCGATCTCGACCCCCGTCGTCGCGTCGTGGATCTGGGCGAGGAGGAGCGGCCCCGAGGCGAGCGCGATGAGCTCGATGACAGGGCGCTTCGAGAGGCGGTGCACGACCTCGGGCGGCGCGAGCGGCGTCTCGACGCCGGCGTCGAGCCGGACCCACTGCGCGGTGTTCGAGCGGAAGCGGACGCCGTAGCCAGTCGGCGCGTCGGCGCCGCTGGCGCGCACGAGGACCGTCATGTCCAGTGAGTCGGCGGCCGAGATGCGCGCGCGGAGCATCACGTCGCGCAGATCCGGGCCGCGCAAGAGCGCGCGGGACGGCTCGGTGCCTGGGGCCGCGGGCGCGACGCCGTCTGCGACGGGGAGCCAGCCGGGGTGGGTCGAGTTGGGCGCGTCTGGACCAACG
>CAJXPN010000765.1 GCA_913058025.1 uncultured Myxococcales bacterium
GAGATTTCTGCCTGTCTCGTGGGCTCGGAGATGTGTATAAGAGACAGGGTGTCACCTTCGTCGAGCGTGTCGCACACGAGCAGCACCGGGCCGCCCTTCATCGCGAACCGCACCATCCTGTGGAACAGCGCCGCGGTGAAGTACGAGTACGCGCTCGGGTCCGCGCCCCAGGGCATCTCGCTGAGCGGCGGCGCCTTGTCTTCCTCGTCGAGGTACAGGCTGACCACCGCCTCGATCTTTCGCTGGAGGCCGATCGCGCCGCACGCGCGGCGGAGGAGCTCGCGCGCGTTCGAGTAGGTCTGGGCGATCTGCCGGATCCAGACGCGCACGGGCGCGAAGTTCGGCTCGACGTCGAGCAGCGACTGCGTGGCGTGAAAGACCCGCCAGCCCGAGCTCTTCTGGGACTTGATGAAGTGCTCGATGAGCACGCTCTTCCCGACGCCCATCTCTCCGAGGAGCGCCACGCCGCCGCCCTGGCCGCCGCGCGCCGAGCCCGCACGTCGCGTCAGCTCGTCGTAGTAGAGCGGGCGAGGAACGTAGACGTCGACGTCCTTGAGCTCGGCGATCTCGGCCTGCTCGGTGCGCAAGTCCTCGCGCACCGAGAGCACCTCGGCGACCTGCTCGCCGGACAGAGACCTCGGGAGGTCGTAGTCGACGCGCTGGCGCGTCAGCGTCATGAGGTCTTCGGCCACGAAGACCCGCGACTCGCTCGACGAGCGCGCGATCTCGATGGCCCGATCGATCGTCTCACCGAACGCGTTGCCGCCCGAGCGAGACGACAGGTACACCTCGCCATAGGCAAGGCCCAGGCCGATGTGGTCGAACCCGTGCTCCATGAGCTTGAAGCGCTCCTGGAGCGCCATTCCGCACTCGACCGCGCGGACGTTGTCGCCGACCTTGGCGCGCCGCGCGCCGAAGAGGACGGTGAACGTGCCGCCGAGGAAGCTGTCGATCTCACCCTCGTGGTGTTCGACGACCTCCTTGATGATCGAGGCCTCCCGCCTGGAGCGACGCGCCATCTCCTCCGGGTCCATCCCGCGCTTGCCCCTCGAGCGCTGCTGGACACACAACACCGCGACCTTGCGGCGCTCGCCGGTGAGCGAGTCCTGGAGCGCGTCGATGCTGAACGTCTGATCGAGCACGGACGTGCCCGCGACGATGCCCGTGGCGAGACGCGCCGACTCCACCGTCGACGCCGCCGAGCCGAACGCCCCCGAACGCGACACGATCGCCGAGACCCCGGTGTTCCCCGTGTTCCCGCTCCTCGAGACGCCACCCTGTGACTGGATCCCCGTGTGCGACCCGCGCACCAGCCCGCTGCCCGCCAGCGAGCCCGAGTGAGAGCCCGAGTCGTCGTAGCCGCCCGCGCCCACGTCCACCGGGTTGACCTGGATGTGCCCGGCCTCCAGCGCCGCGAGCAGCTTCTTTAGCGACTCGCGCATCTCCGCGGCCGACTGGAAGCGCTTGGCGACGTTGCGCTGCATCGCCTTCATGATGATCGCGTCGAGGCCGGGGGGGACCGCGTCCTCTCCGAGCACCTCGATCGGCGGCACGATCGGCATCTGCATGACGCGGCCGATGATGCTGACGGCGTCCTTGTCGTGGAAGATCCGCTTGCGCGTGAGCATCTCGTACATGATCACGCCCAGCGACCACAGGTCGGCCCGGCCATCGAGATCCTTGCGCATGATCTGCTCGGGCGACATGTAGTCGAACGTCCCGACGATATTGCCCGCCTGCGTGTATGGCCCGACCTCGTTGGCCCCCGACTTCACCTTGGCGATGCCGAAGTCGAGGACCTTGACGTAGTCCTCCTGGCCAGCCACCCGCTCGAGCATGATGTTCGCGGGCTTGAGGTCGCAGTGCACGATCTCCTTCTCGTGCGCGGCCTCGAGCGCGCTCAGGATCTGGATGCAGACCCGACAGATTCGCTCGGGCGCGAGCGGGTGCTCCTTGCGGATCACGCGCTTGAGCGTCTTCCCCGGCAGGAACTCCATCACCAGGAAGAGCGTCCCGTCGACGTCGGTGCCGAAGTCCAGGATGCCCACGATGTTCGGGTGGCGCAGCATGTTGATCGCCTGCACCTCCCTCATGAAGTAGTGCTCTCCCTCCGGGTTGTTCTCGTTCGGCTTGAGCAGCTTGACCGCGATCTCACGGTTGAGCGGTTGCTGGATGCCCAGGAACACGTCGCCCATGCCGCCCTCGCCCACCTTCTTGGTGAGCGTGTACGTCTGCTTGAGTACACGGCCGATGTTCGGGTTCTCAGGCTCGGACTCTTCTACCGGCTCGATCTCGATCACCGGGATGTCGTTGTCGTCTGTCATCCGCGCGCCGCCTGCTCCGCTACGCGCTCGCGCGCACGGCCTTGTGTTCGGGTGTGTGGTTCAGAGCCCCATGAGCTCCGAGATGATCTCTTCCCTGGCATCTCGCCGCTCGTCGATCAAATCCTTGATCGTCTGTTCGAGCGCCTCTTCGTTCGCGTCGAGCCACTTCATGCTCGTGGCGACCTGCTCGGTCGACTTGAGCAGCATCACGAACCACTCCTGGTCCTCGCTCCCGCGGCTCAGGTAGAACACCTGCCCTCCGCGCGTCTTAACCTCCGCGAGGAGGCCGTCCTCGGCGACGTTGAGCTCGTCGACGTCCATGCCGAGCGCATACGCCTGCTCCGTCGGCAGTTCCTTGGGGGTGAAGACCTTGAGGAAGAGCGCCTTCCCGTCCGCGACCTCGTCGGTCAACACCACGCCGGCCTGCTCGCGCGCGAGCCGGTGATCCGCCTGCGGCAGGAACTCCACGATGCGCTCCCCCATCGCGTCGAGCTTGTCCCGACGCGCCTGGTAGAACGACCTGGTGTCCTCGTCCACCCGATCCCAGACGCCGTCGGCGTCGCCAGACAGCAGCGAGGCCTGAAACATCGCGTACGCGTCCTCCGGTTGGGTCGGGTCCAGTTCATCCGAACACCCCGCCACCCACAACACGCCGCACGCGAGCACACACATCGCCCGCACAGTCGCTCTCGTCATCACGCTCATCACGCCTTCATAATCATGGATTCTCCATCGACATCCTAGGCCATGCGCGCCCGCATCCGCAACACACGCGCCCTATTTCAACGTGCTCATTCCCTCGGGCACCGGCCCCACCCCGTACCTCTTCCTGCGGCGCTCGAACCAACGCCTCCAGTAAAAGTCCGCGTCCGCCTTCGACCACGACAGCGTCGCGGGCCTGGCACCCGAGACGCGCATCAGCGCGCGCTGCGCGTTGTAGCTCAGGTGGTCGGCCGCGGGCACTGCCCGACACCTGTCTCTTATACACATCTCCGAGCCCACGAGACAGGCAGAAATCTCG
>CAJXPN010000766.1 GCA_913058025.1 uncultured Myxococcales bacterium
TCTACACAGAGTAGATCGTCGGCAGCGTCAGATGTGTATAAGAGACAGCGTGAGGACCTCGGGTCCGCCGTATCGATCGTGGGTGATGGCGCGCATCGTCGGGGCTCCTCTCATGGGGCGGTGCTCATGGGGCGGTGGTTCGCCTGGCTGCGTCGTGCCGGAGCACGTAGATGTAACCTAGGTGTGCGCCCGTGAACGAGGGAGGGTTTACTTTGCACACATGGAGTGCAAACCTGCACGCCATGGACTGGGATGACTTGAAATACGCGCTCGCGCTGCATCGCGCGGGGAGCTTGAGCGGGGCGGCGGAGGCGCTCGGCGTGGTCCGCACGACGGTCGGGCGTCGGGTGAGGGGGCTCGAGGAGGCGCTCGGCGTGCGGCTCTTCGACCAGACGCCCGATGGGTTCGTGGCGACGGCGGCCGGCGGCGAGCTCGTGGAGGCCGCTGCGCAGCTCGAGGAGCAGATCCTGGTGGCCAAGGGCAGGGTGCTCGGGCGCGACGCGGACCTCAAGGGTCCGCTCAGGGTGTCCACGCTCGGGTTCGTCTATGAGGGGTTCCACGGCGTGTTCGCGTCGTTCATGAGCAGGTACCCGGGGGTCGAGCTGACGGTGGTCGTGACCACGCGAGAGCTCTCGCTGGTGCGCCGCGAGGCGGACGTGGTCATCAGGCTGAACAACGCACCGCCCGAGCGCCTGATCGGGCGCCGGCTGGGCGTGATGGAGTTCGCGCCCTACGCGAGCCGGGCGCTCGTCGAGGAGGTGGGGGAGGGCGCGCCGATGTCGAGCTTCCCGTGGGTCTACGGTGACGAGCGCGGGCCGCGTTGGCTCGATGACTGGCTCGACGTGCACGCGCCCGGCGCGCCCGTGGCGCTGCGCACGGAGGACTATTCGGCGCTGCGCGCCTCGATCCGTGAGGGCGTGGGCGTGAGCTTCCTGCCGTGCTTCGAGGCCCAGTCGGACCCTCGCCTCGTGCGCGTGGGGCCTCGCCTGGACGCCGAGGCGCGCGTGCTCTGGGCGCTCACGCTGCCCGAGCTGCGCTCCAACAGCCGCGTCCGCCTCTTCATGGACCACATCCACGAGGCGTTCCTGGCCGAGCGCGACCGGCTCGCCGGGCGCGCGGCGCCACCGCGTGAGGTCGATCAGTCGCCGGTGTAGTCGACGCGGTAGACGTCGGTGCGGCGGTCGATCCAGGGGCGCACGGTGCCGGTGCGCTCGGTGCGCCGGAGGAGGCCGAGGTCGAGGTCGTGGATGAGCATCATCTCGACGTTGGGCGTGGCCTCGGCGGCGATCCCGTCTCTGGCGAACTGGATGTCCGACGGCGTGAGGATGGCAGAGTGCGCGTAGTGGATGTCTGCGCCTTCGACCATGGGGAGGTTTCCGCAGGCGCCCGCCGTGACGACGTAGATGTTGTTCTCGATGCAGCGCGCCTGGGCGCAGCTGCGCACGCGCACGTGCCCCGAGCGAAGGTCGGTGTTGTAGGGGACGAAGAGGATCTGCGCGCCCTGCTCGCGGAGGATGCGCGTGTACTCGGGGAACTCGACGTCGTAGCAGATCGCGATCCCGATCTTCCCGCGATCGGTCTCGAACGCCTGGATCGCGTGCCCATGGTTCACGCCCCACCAGCGCTCCTCCGACGGGGTGATGTGGATCTTGTACTGCCGGTCGACTCGCCCGTCGCGGTGGAAGAGGTAGGCGACGTTGTGGAGGACGTCGTCTTCGACGACGAGGTGCGTGCCGGCGATGATGTTGATGGCGAACCTGAGGGAGAGGTCGGCGAAGAGCTTCTCGTAGTGTGGGGTGAACTCGTCGAGCCTGCGGGCGGAGAGCGCGGGGCGCTCGTCCGGGACCAGGCCGAGGAGCTGGTTCGTGAGGAGCTCCGGGAAGATCACGAAGTCACAGCGGTACTCCGACGCGGTGTCGACGAAGAACTCGATCTGGGTGGCGAACTCCTCGAAGTTGGCCACGCGCCGCATCTGGTACTGGACCGAGGCCACGCGAGCCTTGGAGTGTCGTGGCTTGCCGGGTGGGCGGTAGTCCGGGTTGCGCCAGGTCATGAGCAGCGCGTGGCCGCAGGAGTCGAGGTCCTCGGGCAAGTAGTCGATGAGCACGGACTCTATGATGAAGCCGTTGGCGCTCTGCGCGGTGACGACCGGGTCTCGCAGGTCCTTGCTCAGGACCCGCCCGATGTACTCCATGGGGGTCAGCTCGTGGGCGTGCTCGCGGTAGCCTGGGATGCGGCCGCCGAAGGTCATCGAGCGCAGGTTGAGTGAGCGCGCGAGCTGCTTGCGCGCGTCGTAGAGCCGGCGCGCCATCTTCTTCCCGCGGTGCTCCTGGTCGACCACGATGTCGAGGCCGTAGAGGGTGTCGCCTTCGGGGTCGTGAAGCCTCAGCGAGCCGTCCGGGCAGATGTCCTCGAAGACGTGGGTCTCGGTGACCTCCAGCGCGTCGATGATCAGGCTCGTGGAGGTCGCCACGATCACGTCGTCGATCACCACGGCGAGCTGTCCCGAGGGGAACGTGGCGATGTGCTCGGAGAGCTGGGCGTGGGTCCACGCATCTATGTGCGGGTAGTTGCGCAGCTGGAGGTCGATGGCCGCGTCGACCTCGGCGAGCTCGAGGGGGCGGATGACGAGGCGCTTCTTCGCGCGGGCTGTCTTCTTGTTCTTCTTCATTTCGGTTCGTCGTTCGGAGTGTGGACTCGGGGAGCCGAGGTGCGGGCGGGTCGAGGGAGGAGACCGAGGAGATGGTCGCCGAGAGGTCGTTGGCGCCCGTTCGAGGTCGTGCGTTGGCCGGTTCCGCTCGGGCTTCCATGTGCCACTGGGGGCGTATATGCTCCGCTCCTGTAATGAATATACCACGGCGAGCCTGGCGTACTACGCGCAGCGTCGCCGAAATGAGGAGTGTTTCATGGCGACGTTCAAGCAACTCTACAAGAGGCCGCGCGGGACCTTCGTTGGGCACGAGCCCCACGGCGACGGTGACGTCTACGTGACCCTCTTGATCACGCCCGAGAACTTCGAGGGGGAGTGGCACGAGGTGCTCGATGAGGCGTTCGATGAGGCCGGCGGGGAGCTCCTCGAGGACCCGGAGTACCAGATCTTCGGGTTCTACAACGTGAGCCACGAGGAGTTCGACCCCGAGGACGGCGAGGTCCCGCCACAGTTCGACGCGGTGCTCTTCTTCAAGGAGAGCAAGGGCGGTCAGGACGGTCCCATATTCGCGTTCGACGTGGACGGTGGCGCCGCGGGTGATCCCGAGCTGTGGGCCGACAGCTTCGAAGAGGTGGGGTTCACGCCCTGTCTCTTATACACATCTCCGAGCCCACGAGACAGGCAGAAATCTC
>CAJXPN010000767.1 GCA_913058025.1 uncultured Myxococcales bacterium
ATCTACACAGAGTAGATCGTCGGCAGCGTCAGATGTGTATAAGAGACAGACCGTGGACCGAACACCGGCGGCTCGCAGTTCTTCATCACCGAGAACCCCACGCCCCACCTCAACAACAAGCACGCCGTCTTCGGCAAGTGCGACAACCCCGGGCTCATCAAGGAGATCGCCGCAGCTGGCAACGGCAACGTCAAGATCTCGACGGTGACCGTCTCGCGCGTGAAGTGAGGATACCCATGACGCACCACACGAAGACCGCGCTCGCGCTCGCGCTCGCGCTCGGCCTCACGGCCTGCGCGACGACGCCCCCTCCGGCAGAAGACAACGCCGAGAAGAACGTCGAGGAGGACGCAAAGAGTGGCGCAGACGTCCCCTCCGCGGACGTCGAAGGCCGAGACCTCGCCAGGGACGACGGCCCGCCTCCGGGCATCGCCGACCCCGACGGCGTCGACACCGCGACGTCTCCGCCCACGGCCTCGGACCTCGAGCGCTACACCGCCGACCTGGGCTCCAGGGGCAGGCTACTCGCCACGTTCGACACGACGATGGGCTTCATCACGTGCGAGCTCTACGAGGACTCGTCTCCCTTGACGGTCGCCAACTTCGTGGGCCTCGCCCGAGGCCTCAAGGCCTGGATCGACCCCGCTTCGGGCGCCCCTCAGGTCGGGAGGCCACTCTACGACGGCGTGGTCTTCCACCGCGTCATCCCCAAGTTCATGATCCAGACGGGCGATCCGCTGGGCACGGGCACCGGCGGTCCCGGCTACCAGATCCCCGACGAGTTCGCGCCAGGGCGTCGCCACGACGCCCCAGGGATCCTGTCGATGGCGAACGCGGGGCCGGGCACGGGCGGCTCGCAGTTCTTCATCACCGAGATCCCCACGCCCCACCTCGACGGCAAGCACACCGTCTTCGGCATGTGCGACAGCCCGGAGCTCGTGCAGAAGATCGCGAACTCGGGCAACTCCTCGGTCACGATCAAGAAGATCGACTTCGTGCGCGCTCAGTTCTGAGAGTGCGGTGTTCGCCTGAGCGCGCTCCCGAGCGCGCTCAGGCCGCGACGCACCGACTCTCGGCGTGACGTGCGCCGGCGCGCGCCGCCGTAGTGCGCGTGGCCCTCTCTGAGCAGGTCCTGGGTCCGCTCGCGGACCTCCATCGCGAACGCATCCGCCAACGCGATCACGTCCTCCTCGGCCGCCCCCTCGGGCACCGCCGGCGGCTCCATCGGAGAGCCCACGTAGAAGTCGAACGGGACGCGCCGCGCCAGCGGGATGAACAGCGGCGCCTTGTGCGACTGCATCCCGATGCGGTCGCACGGGATGAACCCGCGGTCGAGCAGCATCGGGAAGCACTCGTCGGGGCCGACGCCCGCGATCGGGATCACCGGCGCGCCCGACTGGATCGCCACGTAGGCGAAGCCTCGCCGCCCATCCCACTTCAGGTTGAAGCGCTCGGCGCGCGTCTTGAGCGCGTCCCTCGCGCCGCCCGGGTACGTCACGACCATCTCGCCGCGGCGCAGCATCTCCACCGCCGTCGCCCGGTTCCCCGCCTCCATCCCCATGTCCCGCAGGAACTTCTCGACGTAGGGCAGCTCGAAGAGCGCCCTCAAGCCCATCCCTCGCGGCACGCGGCCGTGCTGGAAGAAGAGCTCCGGCAAGAACGCCCACGTGTCCACTGCCATCAACGCGTGGTTGCTCACCAACAAGGCGGCGCCCTCCGACGGGATCCGATCCAGATCGTGGATCTTCACGTCGAAGTAGCGGCTGACCCACCGAGTAAGTCCGTAGACCGCCCTGATGAGACTCTCATCGCCTGTAAAATCGCGCACGTCGACGTCCTTGGTCATCTCGGAGTCGCCTCTGCTCTGTTGGGTAGTAAGTACATGGGGAAACAACGAAAAAAGAATACCAAACGTGGCCCCGCGCAACAAATCCAGTTCACGCCCCGTCCCGCCTCCTCGACGGGTGGGCGCCCAGGATTCACTCGACCACGTGCGCTCCTTCGAGCGCGAGCAACGGCTCGAAGAAGCGCTCGACATGCGGGCGCAGCGCAGGCTCGACGTAGTCGAAGTTGAAGCCGCGGTCGGTGATCTCCCAGAACTTGCGCTCGGTGACCGCCAGGATCGCGTCGCGGATCGAGACGAGCCTCGCCACGGGCTCCTCGCTCATGTCCTCACGGATACGCTGGGCGAGCTCGTCGTCGCCCCGTGAGAGCAACGCCGCGCCCAGGATCGACTGCGCGCGGCGGACGCCCTGGAGCGCGAGCTCGGTCGAGTCGTCGTCGACGGCCTGGTCCAGCGACAGGAACAGGTCGAGCATCGAGGTCATGTCCACGTCACCCCTCGCGTGCGCCTGCTCACACAGCACCCGAACGTCGTGCGCCGCGGTCACCGTCACGAACGGCAGCCCCATCGTGTTCGCCGTTCGGCCGTAGTAGACGAGGTGGCGCGTGACGCGCTCGCCCAGCGCGCTGTCGACCTCGAGCATCGACGAGGCGAACTGCCGGTACTCGTACAGGATGTTGTACGCCGAGCGGACCCCACGCGAGTTGAGCGTGTGCCTGATGTAGGTGTTGAAGAAGCGCACGCTCATCTCGAGGATCTCGGAGTCCCCCGCCGCCAACGCCGCCTCGCCGATCGCGCGCGTGGACGCGGCGATCTGGGTCACGAGCTCGCTCATGTTCGAGAGCGCGTGCCTGAAGATCCGCTCGTACTCGAGCAGCGTCTTCGCCTCGACCCAGGTCGCATTGCCGAGGATCTCGGCGCGGAACTCCTCGGACAGCGTGCTCAACACGTCCGAGTCGATCATCGCCCACCCCGGCGGCATCTGGTCCTTGCGCGCGATGTAGTCGCACACGAAGCCCTCGAGCGCCCGGATCGTGTGCACGGCGAGGTTGCGGTCGCCCTGGTTCACCGCCGCCATGGAGTTGTCGGCGATGCGGTCGATCGCGTCGACGACCCGGCGCCGGTGGAGCAGCAAGTCCTCCGGCGAGCCCATGCCGCGCTCCACGCCCTCCTCCGCGCGGCGCTGGATCCGGGTGATGATGCTGATCGGGTCCAGGAACGCGAAGACGTGCCCGAAGTAGGGCAGCAGCAGCGCGAAGTTCACGATCGTGATCCCCAGCGAGAACGCCACCGTCACCGGCGCTCCGTGCGCGCCCACCCACAGCGGCGCCGCGACCACGAAGATGCACGACGCGGTCATGAACGCGAAGATCCTGATGTTGCGCGGGTCGGTCATGAACAGGTCGACGATGCGCGCCGGGTAACGCTGCGACGCGAGCTGCACCACGATCGCCACGACCGTGAGCGCGATGCCGAGCAGCGCCGCCATCACCTCGCC
>CAJXPN010000768.1 GCA_913058025.1 uncultured Myxococcales bacterium
CAGCGTCAGATGTGTATAAGAGACAGTCCCTCCCCCGCGAACCCACCCGCGAACCCACCAACGAGAACCCAAGCGATCGCTGGAGTTTGGACGCTCACCTCCCACGCATGTAGTATCTCCGGGTGGCGGCCACACGCCGCCCTGAATGCCTGACGTGACGTGGAGGTCCCCATGCGTAAGCCCACCGTGATCCTGCGCGACTGCGCCGAGTACGACCCCGAGAAGATCCGCCACCTCGTGCGCGCCGGGCTCGACTCGCTGCACCTGCGCCCGAACGGCCGGACGCTGGTCAAACCGAACGTCGTCGCGTCCGGGCCGAGGTTCCCCCACGCGCACACCCGGCCCGAGTTCATGGAGGGCGTGCTGCGCGCGCTCAAGGACCGCGCGGCCTCGGACACCGAGGAGATCGCCGTCGGCGAGCGCTGCGGGATCACGATCCCCACGCGCTTCGCCTACAAGGGCGCGGGCTACTACGAGATGGTCGACCGGGTGGGCGGCGTGAAGATGTACCACTTCGACGAGGAGACCCAGGTCGAGGTGCCGCTCTACCACGAGAACAGGCTGCGGGATTCGTTCTTCACGCCCGAGCCCGTCGCGCGCGCCGACTTCTTCGTGAACTGCCCCAAGTTCAAGGCGCACCCCTGGACCACCGTCACCTTCAGCATGAAGAACTACATCGGCATCCAGGACGACCCCCACCGCCTCATCGACCACGACCACAAGCTCGACGAGAAGGTCCGCGACCTCCAGTACATCATCCAGCCGCAGTTCATCGCCATGGACGCGATCACGGCGGGTGAGGGCAGGATGCTCACGCCGATCCCCTTCGACATGGGGCTCGTGCTCATGGGCGACAACCAGGTCGCCTTCGACGCGGTCTGCTGCCACATCATCGGCCTGGACCCGCTGAGCGTCCCGCACATCCGCATGGCCCACGAGGAGGGCTTCGGCCCGGTCGACCTCTCCGAGATCAACATCATCGGCGACGTCCCGCTCGGGCTCGCCCAGGAGCGCGCGTCGGCCTTCCGCGTGGGCCTCGTGCGCGTCGAGGACTACTTCGAGGGCACGAGCATCCGCGCCTACTCGGGCAAGCCGCCCGGCGGCGAGGTCGACTACTGCTGGGGCGGTTGCCCCGGCGCGCTCGAGGAGGCGATCGAGATCCTGCGCCTCTACGACGCCCAGTGCGACGACAAGATCCCGCCCATGCACATCGTCTTCGGCGCGTACGAGGGCACGCTCGACGTCCGCGACGGCGAGCAGGTCGTGTTCCTGGGGGACTGCGCCTCGTTCAAGGGCAACATCCACGGCAAGCCGTTCGAGCTCGAGTCGGTCTACGTCGACCGCTCCGAGAAGAGCCCCTACGAGGCCACCGCCGAGGGCATCTTCACCAAGATGGCCAAGGTCACCACGAAGATGGCGACCCAGGGCTCGAAGTCCGCCTTCCGCATCGCGGGGTGCCCGGTCTCGGTCGCCGAGCAGGTCCTGCTGCTCGTCAACATGGGCAAGCTCAACAACCCGTACCTGGACAAGAACCAGGTCATCGACTTCAACAACGCGTACTTCTCGTCGCGCACCAGGAAGACCATCAACAGGATCTTCGGGCAGCCCTACCAGCGCTCCGGTCCCACGCCGCGCGGCGCGTCTCGCCCCAAGCAGAACCTGCCGCCCAAGGGCGTGAAGGCGCCGCTCGAGAAGCGCTGAAGGCCCGGCTCATGGGAGCCTCGAGCGCCGTTCCTGTACTATCTCGAGCACCTCCAGGTGCTCCTTGAGGCGTACGTCCTCGTACTTCACGAGCCCGGTGTCTCCGTCCGCGCGCAGCGACAGCGACCAGGCTCCGGCTCCGTCGGCCACGGCCAACGCCTTCGCGAGCTCGCTCGTCACGAGCAGCGAGACCGACGCGTCGCCGACCCCCTCCACCTTCGCCATCTGCGCGAACACGATCCCCGCGGGCCGCATCTGCACGCTCCCACGCTCGAGCGAGGGCACCTGCACGCCCAAGAGCACGTCCACGCGCTGCCCTGGGCTCACTCGCCCGGCGTCCGGGAGCCGGAGCGTGAAGAGCACCGCGCCGGGCGCGTGGTCGGTGAGCTTCTCGAGCCCATAGTCGACGCCGCGAGGCTCGTGGATCTTGATCGGCTCCCTCTCGTCGCCAGGCCACTCCGACCAGTGCGAGATGTAATGCTCCATGAGCCGGTTGAGCTGGACGTCGCGCCCGTCGGCTCGGTCCTCGTCGCCCTGCGCGCGCTCGACCGCGTAGAACACGCCGTGCGCCTTCGACGCCGCGAGCATCGGCGCCTCCGCCGGCAGCACCAACAGCTCGAGCGCCTGCTCTCTCACGCACGCGACCTGCGCACCGGCGATCATCGACATCGCGATCTTGTCCTCTCGCTGGATCGCCGCGCCGCGCAGCTCGGCCACGAACATCACGTCGACCAGGTCGCCCCGCTCCAGGTGCTCGAGCGGATGGTTCAGCGGCACGCGCACACGCCTCATCCCCTCCGGGACCGCTTCACAGTCCCCGACTGAGTAGCCAGGAGGCCGCGGGAGCTCCTCCTCGGGCGAGACCAGGCGGTCCACCTCGCGCGGCACCTCGCGCGCCGCCGAGAGCTCGTCATCCGTGCCCTCGCGCGCCTCGGGCGGGGTCTCCAGGCACGCACACAGGCACGCCACGCTCCCCACAACCGGCCACAACCGAGTCCTCATACGCTCCTCCATCTCTTGGTGTTCGCCCCCTGACGTGAAGGCTAACAGGTGGCGGTGGGTCGGAAAGTCCGGTGGGGTCCTCGGCGTCGGGGCATCCCGACGGGAGCGGGTGTTCCCTCAGCCCTTCAGGCGTTCCGCCAGCTCACCGCGCGCGACCTCGACCTGCTCGCCCGAGCGGAGGTCCTTCAGGGCGACGACGCCCGCGGCGATCTCGTCGGGGCCGAGGATCGCGACGTACTGGGCGAGGCGGTCGTCGGCGTACTTGAGCTGCTTGCCGAGCTTGTCGCCCGAGTCGGGGTAGACGTCCACGCGCAGGCCGTCGCGGCGCAGCTCCTGGGCGAGCGCGATCGACTGGGCGACGGTCTCGTCCTTTATGAGCGCGACGACGAGGTCCACGCTCGGCTGCTCATCGCCGAACATCTCGCGCTCCTCCATGAGCACCAGGATCCGCTCGACGCCCAGTGAGAACCCGCACGCGGGCACTGACTGCTTGCCGAACATCCCGATGAGGCCGTCGTAGCGGCCGCCGCCGCCCAGGCTCCCGGAGAAGTCGTCGCTGCGGATCTCGAAGATCGGCCCCGTGTAGTAGGACCTGTCTCTTATACACATCTCCGAGCCCACGAGACAGGCA
>CAJXPN010000769.1 GCA_913058025.1 uncultured Myxococcales bacterium
TGCCAACGCCGAGCTCGGCGTTGGCACGTTCCGCGACCTGCTCATGTGTTGGGGCGCCGGCACCAACGACAACGACTACTACTCGGTGTTCGTCCCGGGCAACGCCACGATCACGGCCGACCTCGCGTTCCTTCACGACTCGGGCGACATCCAGGCGCGCCTCTACAAGCGCGACCCGACGACGCGCGCGCTCCAGCTCGTGGACGCGGGCACCTCGTCCGACGACGACGAGTCCGTCTCGCACGTCAACGGCGCGCAGGGCGCGACCTACGTCCTCCAGGTGTTCTCGAGCTCGATCCCGCGCTTCAAGAACTACTACGACCTCTCCTTCAGCCTCGCGTTCTCGGACGCGTGCTCGGAGGACGCCGTCTCGGCGCGCGACCTCGGCTCGGTCACCGGCCCGACCACCCCCGACTCCTACGCAGGGCTCATCCTGTGTGAGAACACCGAGGACTGGTTCGAGATCACCGCGGGCAACGGCGACGAGATCTTCGCAGCCATCGAGATCAACGAGCGCTTCGGCGACCTCGACCTCGAACTCCAGGACGACCTGGGCAACACGCTGGTGGTCAACGACGGCGAGGAGAACATCGAGGAGCTGACCCACGTGGCGACCTCGGCGGGCTCGTACTTCCTGCGCGTCTACCCCAAGAACGGCGCGTTCGTGCGTAACGAGTACGACCTCTACCTGCGCTCGGGCTCCACGGTCCCCGTCGCGCCGTACTGCCCGGACCCCTACGAGCGCAACGACGCGCTCGAGCAGGCCGCGGGCCTGAACTTCACGACGCAGAAGCTCTTCGAGGACCCCATCGCCTGTGGCGCCGACGAGGACTGGTACCAGCTCAACCTCACCAACGGGCAGACCTACCAGTTCTCGGCGATGTTCGACCACACGGCCAACGCCGACGTCGATCTCGAGCTCTTCGACGACCAGGGCGCCTCGCTCCAGGCCAGCTCCACCCAGACCAACGACGAGTTCTTCACCTACCAGGCGACACAGAACGGGATCTTCTACCTGAAGGCCTCCAACGTCGCCGCGACCCCGCTCGAGGCGCCGTACTCGCTCTACCTGAACACGCCCAACGGGCCGTGCGTGGACGACTCCTACGAGCCGAACAATACCTTCGGTTCGGCGTTCCAGAACATACTCCCCGACGAGGGGACGTACTCGCTGTCGAACTGCTACAGAGGCGCTGCGGACTCGACCTCGGAGGATTACTTCTCCTACACGGTGAAGTCCGCGGGCGACGTCACAGTGTCGCTGGCCAACGAGGCCAACATCGTGGGCCTCCAGCTCTTCGTCGACTTCCAGCCGGCCTCGCCCTCAGGCAACAACCGCCAGGAGTACACGAAGACGGGAGCGAGCATCGGCGACAGGATCACCGTCTACGTGTTCAACACGGGGACGACCTCCGGGCCATACTTCGTCACGATCGACGAGGACTGAGCCTTCGGACCATGACTGTTGCGCACCCGAGGCGGGCTGCGCGTGACCTCCTCATCGAGGGAGTCGCGCGCAGCCCGCCTCTTCGTTGTGCCGACTCCAGGGCGAATACGCGGGGCTGCTGACGCGTTGGCGAACTGGGCGGGCTTGACAGCGCGCCGTGTCGAAGGCGACAAGCGGACTCGGATGGCGAGCCCCGAGGCCGCCTCCGATACATCAGGAACCCGCGAGGATGAAGATGACGAAGCGGATCGAGCTGCCGATCGTGAACTCGGAGTATGACGACGCGCGCGTGCGCGTGGAGCCCGCGGGGTCCCAGCGGACCTCGGGTCCGGCTCGCCCCGACCTGAAGTTTCAGGAGGACGGCGCGGGCAAGCGCCCGCGCTGGATCCGCAAGCGGATCAGCTTCAACAAGTCGTTCTTCGAGACGAAGGAGCTCGTCGAGAAGGCGGGACTCCACACGATCTGCGAGTCCGGCGCGTGCCCGAACATCCACGAGTGTTGGTCGCGCAAGTCGCTCACGATCATGATCCTCGGGAACGTCTGCACGCGCAGCTGTGGCTTCTGCGACGTCCAGACGGGCAAGCCGCTGCGCGTCGACGACGACGAGCCCAGGCGCGTCGCCGAGACGCTCTCGGGCCTCGATCTGAACTACGTGGTCATCACGAGCGTGGACAGGGACGATCTGCCGGACGGCGGCGCGAGGATCTGGGCCGAGACGATCCGCCGCATTAAGGAGACCTCGCCCGACATGGGCCTCGAGGTGCTCACGGGTGACTTCAAGGGGGACATGGAGGCGCTGGACCTCGTGCTCGAGGCGCGCCCCGATTGCTTCTCGCACAACGTCGAGACGGTCGCCGAGCTCCACCGCGTCGTGCGGCCTCAGGCGAAGTACGAGCGCAGCCTGGCTGTGCTCGAGCGCGCGGCGCAGCGAGGAGATCAGCTCGTCAAGACCGGGATGATGCTCGGCCTCGGCGAGACGACCGAGCAGGTCCTGTCGACGATGCGCGACCTCGTGGGCGTGGGCGTCGAGGTCCTCAACCTCGGGCAGTACCTGCGCCCGAGCAAGCGCCACCTCCCGGTGATGCGTTGGGTGCACCCCGACGAGTTCGTGATGCTCAAGGAGGAAGGGGAGAAGATGGGCTTCAAGCACATCGAGTCGGGCCCGCTCGTTCGCTCGAGCTACCGCGCCGACCTCCAGGCGATCGAGATCGCAGAGAAGTCCAGAGGTGTCGTGTCGTGAGCGCGTTGGAGCGACTCGAGAGGGTCGATTGGCGTGTGTACCTGGTCGCGGACCCGAGCGCGCTGAGGGACGGCATGGGTTACCTCGACACCGTCGAGCGCGCGCTCGATGGTGGCGTGGGCGTGGTGCAGCTTCGGGACAAGCGCGCGGACGCGAGGTCGCTCGTGGAGACGGCGCGCGCGCTGCGTGGGTTGTGCGAGCGCGCGGGCGCGCTGTTCATCGTCAACGACCGGCTGGACGTTGCGCTGGCGTCGGGCGCCCACGGCGTGCACGTGGGCCCCAGGGACGTCAGGGTCGAGGACATCAGGCGCGTGGCGCCTGGCCTCATCGTGGGGGCATCCACGGGGGACGCGGGGGTGGCCGAAGAGCTCGAGCGAGAGGGAGCACACTACCTGGGCGTGGGGGCGCTCTTCGAGGCGAGGGAGACGAAGCCCGACGCGTCGGCGCCTCGAGGCGTGAGGCGGATGAGGACGGTGCGTGAGGCGGTGTCGTTGCCGCTCGTGGGGATCGGAGGGATCACCGAGGAGGTCGCGCCGCAGGTGTTCGCTGCGGGGGCGGACGGCGTGGCGGTGGTGCGCGCGCTGATGGGGGCGCAGGACGTCCGCGCCGCGGCGCGCGCGCTCTGGCACGCGGCCGACGCGAGCCG
>CAJXPN010000770.1 GCA_913058025.1 uncultured Myxococcales bacterium
ATCCTCGTCCACGACGCCTCGGGCGCGCTCGCCCACACGCTCGACGCGCCCTCGGCCGTGGTCTCGGTGACCTGGCGCCCCGGGACCGACCTCGTCGTCACCGGGCACGTGGACGGCGCCGTCCACGTCTGGGACGCCGCGCGCGGCGCCCACCTCGCCTACATACGGCACCACCAGGGGCGCGTGGCCGCCGTCGAGGCGTCACCCGACGGCGAGCTCCTCGCCACGGCCTCGTGGGACACGACCGCACGGATCGTCCCCTTCGCCTCGCTCGATCGCGACCTGGAAGCGCGACCCCGACACATTGAATAAACAAAACCAAAGCAAGCAATACATGAACTTATACAAATCAACTCGGCGCGCTATGTTCTCCTCCTGACGGACGACATCGAGACCACCGAGAGGATGAGAATGAGCCACGACCCGAACCGCCCCACCGAGCTCCCGAACACGAACGACTGGAACCGCTCGGGCTGGGATATGGAAGACCTCGACCGCTTCGGAGGCCGCGCCAGGGGCCACGCGGGCGGCCCGGGCTCGACGGGTCGGGCGCCGGCCGCGCCGACCCCGTGGCTCACCGTCGTGACGTTGATCAGCGGGCTGCTCGTGTTGGCCGGCGGCTTCAACCTGGCCTTCACCGCGCTCACGATCGTCATGGGCGGGCCACACACGATGATGGAGGGGCTCAAGCTCGTCGGCGAGCTCGTCTTCTCCGGGTTCATCACCTGGGCGTACTACGGCGTCGCGCTCCACCAGCACAAGGCGCGCCGGCGCATCATGCCGTTCGTCATGTTCAAGCTCTGCATGATCGCGCTGGGCGGGCTGGCCTCCGCAGGGCTCTGCTTCTTCAGCCCCATCATCGGCGGCCTGTTGCTGCTGTTCTTCGGCGCCATCGCGGGCTTCTTCGGGTTCTACCTCTACACGCTCCAGCGCCTCGACGTCGCCGCCCACTTCACGCACTGAGCGCGCCTCGAGGCGCCTTCACGCCCAGAACCCATGGAACGTCATGGGCACGTGGTGGTCGAACCAGATCTTCGACGTCGGGCCGTCCTCGATGTGCTGGGCGTCGAACATCGCCAGGAAGCTGGTGTGCGTGGCCAGGTCGTAGCACAGCGTCGAGAGCACGCCCTCGCCCGGCGCGCCACCGGACCTGGGCGCGTGGTTCGGCTCGCTCACGATCTGCCCGGGCTCGAACAGGAAGCGCTGGATGTCGCCCGTGCGTAGGTCGCACGACATGACGCCGGATCTGTCCTTCGTCTCGGTCTGGGACCACACCAGCCCGCTCTCCTGGCCCCACTGCGACGGCGCCACGCTCGGGAACTCCGCCGCGAAGTCCGTGAGCACCTCCATCGAGAACGTCCGCGCCTTCAGATCGAGCCGCGCTCGCCTCAGGTCCGGGCTCGACGTCGTCTCGTACGATGTGCTCCCCACCGCGTCGAACGACGAGAAGTCCGGCCAGTACGAGAAGTCCACGAACAGCTCACCCTCGCGCGCGAACGCGTTCGCGTAGTGCCACACGTGGAACGCCGGCGCGCTCATCTCGATCGGGTTCTCGGGGTCGTCGATCGGCACCACGATCACCTTCGTCCCCAGCTCCGGCTTCCAGCCGAAGATCTTGCGCAACGGCCCGATCCTGCTCATCGCCCTCAGGATGTTGATGCGCACCGGCGGGATGAAGAAGATCAGGTGGTCCTGGGTCGCGATGAAGTCGTGGATGTAGACCGCGCCGTCGATCCCCACGCGCGTGAGCTCCTTCGGGGCGCCCTCGTCGGGGTACGAGAAGATCGAGAGCTCGGTCTGCTTCCCCCACAACAGCCTGAACGAGTACGACGCGTCGCGCGACTCGACCCGGTGCGGGTGCGGGCTGTGGTACCCCGGCGCCATCCCGGCCATGTCCGGCGCGCCCAGCGTCTCGAGCGTGTCCGGGTCCATCAGGTACGGCGCGCCGCCCTCGGCCACCGCCAGCAGCTTCCCCTGCCAGCGCATCACGTTCACGTTCGCCGGGCTCTTCGACCTCCCGCTCATCGTGTTCCCCATCCTGCGGAACCAGGACACGCCCAGCCCGTAGAGCAGCTTCCCCTGGCGCTCCTCCTCCAGGTACTCCGGCGTCCGCACGAACCTCGACGCCATCTCGGCGCGCCCGCCCGACACCCGCACCGCCGTGATCGCGCCGTCCCCCTCGAACGAGTGCCCCAGCCGCTGGCCGAAGCGCTCCCGGAGCCCCGGGCCGTTCCTGTAGAGCGTCCCCTCGAACCCCGCCGGGAGGTCACCCTCGATGCGCGCCGCGCCCTCGAAGCCGTGCTCCCTCGGCAGGTTCTCGCGCACCCTCTCGTTCGCGTCGTCGAACCGCTCCCTCGCCGCGCTGCTCATGTCGTCTTCCTCTCGAAGCACCTTAAGTGAACACCGCTCACTTATGAGCGATGATCAGAACCTAGAGACTCACTGTTTCGCGGGCAAGCAAAAAATGTGATAGGTGTTCACATGAGCACGGAACGCACCCAGAACACGACGCCCACGACGACCACATGGCACGCAAGAACTACCACCACGGGGACCTCAAGAACGCGATGGTCGAGGCCGCGCTGCGGCTCGTCGAGCGCCAGGGCCTGCGCGGGTTCTCCATGCGCGAGGCCGCCCGCGAGGCCGGCGTCGCCCCCAGCGCACCCTACCGCCACTTCGCCGACAAGACCGCGCTCATGACCGCCGTCGCCGAGGCCGCCCTCCTCGAGCTCGTCGGCCGCTCCGAGGCCGCCGTCACCGCCGCCGGCGACTCCCCCCTCGAGCAGTTCCGCGCCACCGGCGTCGCCTACGTCCGCTTCGCCTACGAGCGCCGCGCCCACTTCCGCGTCCTCCACGACCCCGAGTACGCCCACCGCGAGGCCTCCGAGCTCCTCTCGCACTACTTCGACCGCGGCGACGCCCTCGTGAAGGCCACGCTCTCCCAGGCCGACGTCCAGGGGGAGCTCTCCTCGTTCCTGACCCCCGCGCTCGTCGAGCTCACCGCCTCCGCCCTCATGTACGGCCTCGCGCGCCAGATCGTCGACGGCCAGCTCGACCCCGCGCTCACGCTCGAGCAGGTCGAGGAGCTCGCCATGCAGATCACCAACGCCGTCGCCGTCGGGATCGCATCGTTTGGTGGGCCACAACCCTGACGATTCGAGAAAACCAAACCGAATCTTCGAAAACTCCTCTTTTGCGTATCCCGAAAGGGCCACAGGTTCTCCCCACCCCCGACCCAAGGAGCCCTGGTGATCCTCAGACACGCCTCGCCACTCGCCATCGCCTCTGTCTCTTATACACATCTGACGCTGCCGACGATCTACTCTGTGTAGA
>CAJXPN010000771.1 GCA_913058025.1 uncultured Myxococcales bacterium
TCTACACAGAGTAGATCGTCGGCAGCGTCAGATGTGTATAAGAGACAGGCATGAGCGCGACGATGATCCTGGTCAATCGAAGCGCCTGAAGCGCAGCGCGAGGGCGGCGCGCGCGACGTCGTGCGCGCCGTCGAAGAATCCGAGCGAGGTGTCCACGACGTAGAGGTTGTCGATGAGGACCTCGTCGCTGCGCGAGTCGCGGATCGTCGCGCTCATGCAGCGCAGGAGCTCGTAGCGCGACTCGACGGGGTCCCAGGCGATCGCGGTCATGAGGCGGCCCTCTGCGTGCTCGTCGCACACGACGAAGAGGGGGTAGCCGAGGCACCGAGCCAGGCTCGGGGAGTGCGCGCCGACGGAGTGGTGTGGGTTGTGCCGGAGCTCACCGTCCGAGCCGAGCGCGTGGCGGGCGTGGAGGAGCGCGCGGCGTGCTCGCGCCATGGGGTCGAGCTGCAGGAGATCGACGTCCTCGATCGCGCGCCACTCGCCCTCGCGGCGGTCGAGCACCTCGACGTGGCCGGTGCGAAGCTTGTAGTCCATGGCGGGGTCTCCGCAGATGATGTAGCCGGCGTAGAAGAAGTCCATGTCGTGGTCGATGCCGTACTGGATCTCACGGAGCAGCGTATAGATCCCGAGCCCATAGGACGCGTAGGCCGGGTCGTAGGCGCACAGGATGCTCTGGAGGGAGGACTCGCCGCGGTCGAACCAGCTGAACGAAGCGAGCGCGTCGCCGTCCCAGATCTCGACGGCCCAGGTGTCGAAGAGCTCGACGGGTCGTTGGCCCCGGACGGTGGCCAGATCGGGCGCGCGTTCGCCGCGCGCGGTGGTCAGGTAGAGCCCGTAGACGCGCTCGTGCTCGGCCGAGATCTGGGCGGGGACGACGCGGACGTCGAGGTCGCGTTCGACGCCGCGTCGGACGCGACGCAGGCTCTTGCGCAGGGTGTAGCCAGCGAGCGGGACGCGGGTCCAGATGACGCCGAGAGAGGCCTCGTTCGGGGTGACGACCTCGCACCAGATCATGGTCTGGCCGACGCGGTACCAGCCGCGCTCGAGCAGAGCGTCGAGCTGCTCCTTGGCGAGCACGTCGGGCGCCTCGCGTCTGGTGGCGCACGCGGGGCGCTCTGGCGAGCGTCGGTATTCCTTGAGCGAACGGGACAAGATCACTCCAGCGTGAGAGGTCTCCTCGCGAGCGCGAGGCACCGAGGGCTGTCGGTGGTGAGCGGGCCTCCGGTGCGATCACCGAAGAGCTCTACGGACGCGAACCCCACGGACTCGAGCAGTGCTCGGAGCGCGCGCGGCATGTAGAGGCGTGTGTCGCCTCGTCTGCGGTCGATCTTGCCGTCTGGAGCGATGAACGTCCAGATCTGGCGCAACATGCCCGCCTCGAGGTCTATTCTGGACTCGCGTATGGCGAGCCACTCGCCCGCGTCGGTCTCCAGGCGCATCGTCGTGGCAGGCTGGAAGTTGCCGATCACGTGCGCGGCGTTGCCGTAGTCGAGCACCATCACGCCGCCGGGGCGGAGCGCCTCGAACGCGCGCTCGAGCATCTGCGCGTTCTTGCCGTCGTCCTCGGTGTACCCGAACGAGGTGTGCCAGTTGATCGCGAGATCGCAAGGCAGCTCGGGGGTGAACTCGAACGCGTCGTCGACCCGGAGGTCGCAGCTCAGGCCGAGCTCGGCGGCGCGCTCGCGCGCGCGGCCGACGTAGGCGTGAGAGGCATCCACGCCGACGACCTCGCAACCTCGCGCGGCCAGCGCCAGCGTCACGCGGCCTTCGCCACAGCACTGGTCGAAGACGCGCGCGCCCGGTCGCGCGCCGGCGCGCTCGGTGAGGAACGCGAGCTCACCGTCGGTCGGGGTCGAGGGCATCATGAGCCTGGCGAAGACCTCGTCGAAGAATCCTTCCCACCATTTGCCGGCGGTCTGTTCCATCTGTCGCCTCGTTCAAGGTTTCGTACAGCGGCCAAGGTCGCATCATCTGGGGCGTGAGCGCAAACCCTGGCTCGTGAAGTCTACGCCCGACGGGTCCGCGTCGGCGCACCGCGCGGGTCAACGTGTGAATACGCCGGGTCGTGGCCGGGCCGCATGTTTGACGGTTCATGATCTCTTTGGTAACCGGGCACCGGTTCAGGGCTCGAATGAGAGAGAGAAGTATGGTTGATTCCAAGGATTCTTCAGTAGATATGGCGTTCATTGCGAACGAAACCGTAGACAAGGTCTCGACGCAGAGCATCGAGCTCCTCGATGGCTCGTGCGTCACGTTCGAGGACGACGCGCTGTCGGACCGTATCCGCTGCGACCACCCGGACGCGTCGTCGAGCGAGGAGCTCGCGAACAGGCTGCTCGTGGAGGCCTCGGTCTCCGGGAGAGGCCGGGTCGTGCTGATGGCCTCCGAGGAGATGGGCAAGGGCCTCCTCGAGGAGGGCTTCGAATGCGAGGCGCAGATCCCGGGCTTCTACAAGGGTGAGGAGGACTGCTGGATCATGGGCGCGTGGCCCGACGAGGGGCGCCAGGAGCTGGCGAACCCGAAGCAGGTCGCGCGCGTCATGGACATCCTGGACGCGGCGAACCCGCCGACCCACCGCGAGCGCGTCGTCACGTCGGCGGCGAGCGTCGAGGACGCGGCCGCCATCGCCGAGCTCATCGGCAGCGTGTTCGACGTCTACCCGACGCCCTCCGACGACCCGGCCTACATCGCCGAGGACATCTACTCGGGGACGCCGTATCGCGTCGTACGCGACGGCGGCAAGATCGTGGCCTGCGCGAGCGCCGACCTCGTCGAGGGCGCGCTCTCCGCCGAGCTCACCGACTGTGCCACCCGCCCGTCGCATCGCGGTCAGGGCCTCATGAGCGCGATCCTCGCGGACCTGATCATCGACCTGAAGGCGCTCGACTTCGAGACCGCCTTCACCATGGCGCGCGCGAACCAGGTCGGCATGAACCTCGTCTTCCAACGGCTCGGGTTCGACCTCCACGGCACGATGAGTCAGTCCTGCTACATTGGCAGCGGCCTCGAGGACATGAACGTCTGGAGCCAGGGCCTCTGAGTCCTCCTCCCACCCCACCTCAGAGCGCCTCGTCCAGGTAGAGCGCGAGTGTGTCCGGCCCGACGCCAGCCTCGATCAAGAGGCCGAGCCGTCTCAACTCGTCCTCTGCGCGTGACGTGTCGAACGTGACGCCGGTGGCCTGGAACAGGTCCATTGCTCTGCGGGACTCGAAGCGGGAGGGGTCGTCGGCGCGGCACAGCGCGAGCGCGGTGAGCGCGTCGCCCGAGCGCGCTGACCACGCGCTGTCTCTTATACACATCTGACGCTGCCGACGATCTACCCTGTGT
>CAJXPN010000772.1 GCA_913058025.1 uncultured Myxococcales bacterium
GTCTCGTGGGCTCGGAGATGTGTATAAGAGACAGCGTCGTAGCTGAACGCTGCAGCGAGCGTGGCGGAGTCGTCACCCGCGGTGACGACGACGTCGACGGCGCCTGCGCCTGCGCCCGCGGGCGTGACGGCGATGAGCTGAGACGGGCTGCGCGCGTCGACCGAGGCGGCGGGGACGCCGCCGAAGGTGACCGCGGGGGTGGCGCCGAAGTTCGCGCCGTTGATCGTGACCTCGGTGCCGCCAGCGAGCGCGCCGGATGCGGGCGAGATCCCCGAGATGGAGACGGCGCCGTTGATGTTGTTGGTGGCGCCGGTGGTGTTGTTGCTCCCGGTGGTGTTGTTGCTCCCGGTGGTGTTGTTCGAGCCGGTGGTGTTGTTCGAGCCGGTCGTGTTGTTCTGGTCGTCGTCGACGGGCTCGTCCGTGGCGCAGCCGACGGAGAGCGCGAGCGCGGCGCTCAGCGCGATGACGGTCCAGGTACGATCGAATGGGGTCACGCGTCACCTCCTGTGTGGAGAGAGGGGGGTCGATGTCGGGCTCTCGTGCAGACGCGGTAATGTAACAAAAAGCATGGAGATGGACACACCCGTCGGGCGGAGCGTGGCGCGCAGGTCGGTCCCGGCTTGCGCAGGGCGCGCTCGTCTGGGTAGGAGATGTGGCGAAGGGAATGCGGCGCGGCGCACGAGCGATTGGCTCGGGGCGCGGGCGTGGCGCCCGCTCGACGTCAGCAGGAGTACCAAGAGATGTCCATCCGCTCGCTCGACCATGACCTCAACGCCCTCAAAGACGCCGCGCTCGAAGCGCTGGGCGTCGACGCCGACACGCGCGCCGCGATCACGATCGCCGCGACGCCCGACGACATGGAGGGCGACCGCGGCTTCCCGGTCTTCCGCCTGGCGAAGGCGATGCGTAAGAAGCCAAACGAGATCGCGGCCGAGGTCGCCGCCGAGCTCGAGCGCCACGTCTCCGACGCGCCGATCGTGGCGCGCGTGATCGCCGTGGGCCCCTACGTCAACGTCGCGCTCGACCCGAGCGCGCTCGCGGCGCTCGCGATCGAGGAGGCGCTCACGCTCGGCGCGCGCTTCGGGCAGGCCGAGGAGCCCACGGGCGTCCACGTCGCCATCGAATACTCCGCGCCGAACACGAACAAGCCCCAGCACCTGGGTCACGTGCGCAACAACCTGCTCGGGCAGTCGGTGTCGAACCTGCTCGGGTTCGCCGGTGATCGCGTCACCCGCCTGAACCTGATCAACGACCGCGGCGTCCACATCTGCAAGTCGATGCTCGCCTACGAGCGCTTCCGCGGCCACGACACGCCGGCCGAGGCCGGCATGAAGGGCGACCACTTCGTGGGCCACTTCTACGTCGTGTTCAACACGAAGCTGACCCAGGAGTTCGACGCGTGGAAGGCCACCGCCGACGCCGACGCCGCCTTCACCGCGTGGAGTGAGGACGAGGCGAGCAAGCGCGCGCGCGCCGGCGCGCTCCGCAAGACATTCTACGACGCCAACCAGAGCGCCTGGTTCGACGGCCTCGACGACGGCGCGCGCGCCGAGCTCGACGCCGACGCCGACCGCCAGCGCGCCTACGGGAAGTGGAAGCGCTCGGACGCGGCCAAGGCCGCGTACGCGGCCTGGGAGCAGGACTCGGCGAGCGCGGCGGCGCGTGAGGCCGCGCTGCGCGTGGCGTTCTTCTCCGAGTACAAGGACGCCTACTTCAACGAGCGCTCCGAGCTGGGCGCGGCGACCAAGGCGATGCTGCTGAAGTGGGAGGCTGGCGACCCCGAGGTCCGCGCGCTCTGGTCGAAGATGAACGAGTGGGTCTTCGAGGGCTTCGACGCGACCTACTCGCGCATGGGCGTGGGGTTCGACGGGGTCTACTACGAGTCGAACACGTACGCGCTCGGGCGGGAACTGGTGATGCTCGGCCTCGAGGAAGGGATCTTCGAGCGCGTGGAGGGCGGCGCCGTGGCGTGCGACGTCTCCCAGTTCGGCATGAAGGGCGACCCGAAGATCCTGCTGCGCTCCGACGGCACGACCGTCTACATGACCCAGGACCTGGGGACCGCGCTCGAGCGCTTCGACGTGTTCGAGATGGACCAGATGTTCTACGTCGTGGGCGACGAGCAGCAGCACCACTTCAAGGTGCTCTTCGGCGTCCTCGGGCTCCTGCGCCCCGACCTCGCCGCGCCCGCCGCGAGCGGCGACGTGCGGCTGAAGCACCTCTCATACGGGATGGTCGAGCTGCCCGACGGCAAGATGAAGTCGCGCGAGGGCCGCGTCGTCGACGCCGACGACCTGATGGACGGGATGCACGAGCTCGCGCGCGCCGAGCTGCTCAAGCGCCCGATCTCGGACGCGCTGCGCGCCGCCGACTCCGAGCTCTCCATCGACGACGCGATGGAGCGCGCCGGCGCGCTCATCGCCGACGCGACGGCGCCCGGCGACCTCGACGCGCTCGTCGCCGAGCACTGGCCGCTGACGCGCGAGGAGCTCGACCGCCGCGCCGAGACCGTCGGCCTGGCCGGCCTGAAGTACTACATCCTCAACTTCAACCCGAAGACGACGGTGAGCTTCGACCCGGACCGCTCGCTCGACCCCAAGGGGAAGACCGGCGTGTACACGCTCTACAGCTACGCGCGCCTGCGCTCGATCGGGCGCAAGGTGTTCGGCGGCGGCTGGCCCGTGGTCGACGACCGCGCAGGCGCCATCGCCGCGCTGGTGTCGCCGCTCGAGCTCGCGCTCGTGGAGCGGCTCGTGGAGTGGCCCGGGGCCGTGGACGCGGCCGCGCGCGCCGAGACGCCCAACCCGGGCGCCATCGCCGCGCACGTCTACGAGATCTGCGACGCGTTCAGCCGCCTCTACAACGACTCCGACCACGTCCTGGGCGCCATGCCCGACGGCCCCCGCAAGCTCGGCCTCTCGCTGCTGCTTCGCGCCACCGCCCACGCGATCGAGGCCGCGGCCTCGATCCTCGGGCTCGACCTCCTCGAGGAGCTCTGAGAACCCATGATCCTCTACCACTACCCGACCTGCTCGACCTGCCGTAAGGCCCGCAAGTGGCTCGACGAGAACGGCCACGAGCACACGCTCGTCCACCTCGTCGACGAGACCCCCGACCGGGACACCCTTGCCGACCTCTGGGCCGCCTCGGGCCTGCCGCTCAAGAAGTTCTTCAACACATCGGGGCGCGTCTACCGCGAGAACGACATGAAGACCGCGTTGGCCTACATGGGCGACGACGAGAAGCTCTCCGTCCTCGCGGCCGAGGGCATGCTCATCAAGCTGTCTCTTATACACATCTGACGCTGCCGACGATCTACTCTGTGTAGA
>CAJXPN010000773.1 GCA_913058025.1 uncultured Myxococcales bacterium
ACGAGATTTCTGCCTGTCTCGTGGGCTCGGAGATGTGTATAAGAGACAGGGGTCATGGGACCTGGCGCTCGTCGAGGGCCGAGGAGGGTCACAGCGCGCGGACGTCGACCTGGGCGCGATCGCCGGTGAGAAGGGGAGCCTCGGGCGCCTCGAGCTGACCGCCCTCCCCGGCTGCGAGGGCGCGGTGAAGCTGAGCCAGGCCGCGCTCGCGCTGCCGGGCGCGCGGCCCGCGATGCCGACCGAGTGGGAGCCGCCCAAGGTCGTGCTGTTCTGGAAGGCAGACGCGCTGCGCGCGGACTACCTCCCCTTCCATGAGCCCGGCCACGGCGTCGAGGCGCCGGCGTTCGCCGAGGTCGCCGCGAACGGAGCGGTGTTCAAGCTCGGGTTCGTCGAGGGGAACGAGTCGCGGGTCTCGCACGCATCGATGTTCTCGGGGCTCTTCCCCAAGCGCCACGGGGTCCACCCCAAGGGCAAGCTCAAGGACAAGCAGTTCCTGCTGACCGAAGCCCTCCAGGGCGCGGGCTACAAGACGATCGGCCGCGCCTCGAACGGCTACGTCTCCAAGACCTACGGCTACGAGCAGGGTTGGGACATGTTCTCCAACGACCTCAAGGCCAAGCTCGCCTACAAGGGGGAGCACCTGGTGCGCCGCGCGCTCAAGGACATGAAGAAGCACGCGGGCGAGCCGATGTTCGTGTACATCGGCACGATCGACACCCACGTGACCTACCGCGCCCACAAGGGGATCATCGAGAAGTACCACGACGGCAAGTACGACGGCCCCTACCAACGCGCGATCACGGGCATGCACTTCCGCAAGATCTGGGGCGGAGAGTACAGGCCCAACGCCGCGGACAAGGTGCGCGCGAAGGCGCTCTACAAGAACGAGATCACCTACAACGACCGCGCGTTCGGGCAGATGCGTGACGGCCTCAAGGAGGCGGGGTTGTGGGAGGACACGATGGTCGTGATCACGGCCGACCACGGCGACGAGCTCTGGGAGCACGGCAAGGTCGGCCACGGGCACAACCTCTTCCAGGAGCTCGTGCACGTCCCGATCGTGGTCTCCTACCCCAAGCTCATCCCCGCGGGCACCGAGGTGTGGACGGGCGCCGACGTCCTCGACCTCTACCCCACGATCATGGCGGCGGTGCGCGGCGAGCGCCCCGCTGGCCTCCAGGGCAAGAACCTGCTCGAGGACGTCTTCCGCCAGCGCGGCGACTACCCCGAGCCCGCGACCTCGAACGACGAGCTCCAGTACTACACCCAGCAGATGCAGGACTATAAGATCATCCTGCGCGTGGGGACCCACTGGTTCTACGACCGCGCCGTCGACCACTACGAGACGAAGTCCACCGCCGGCGAGCACCCGCTCGCCGAGCGCTGGCTGCTCGACTCCGTGTCGATGCACCGCGGCTTCCGCGAGCAGTGGGACAAGTCGACGTGGGGCGCGCCGACGAACCTCATGCCCGGGGCGCTGGCGAAGATGAGGGAGTGAGGTCGCCTCGCGTCGGGCTCGGGAGCGCCCGCGCGAGGGCGGTGGGTGTGTTTCGGGGCGGTTTGGGTGCGTTCGGGTGGGCGTCCCGTGTGGTGCGGGGCGGTTTGGGTGCGTTCGAGAGGGCGAGGAGTTTGTTTCGGGGCAGTAACCCCCGCCGCCGCGCTGCGCGCTTGGCGTCCCCCGCCTGCGGCGGGGAACTCCGGACATTTAGGCTGTTCTTGCGGGGAGGTTCGCGCGGGAGTGTCCAGCGGGCCTTGCCGCCTGCGCGGCGTTCTAAGGGCCTCGGGGAGCGCGCGGATATATGAATGCCTTCGCTGGACAGGAAGAGCCCAGCGTGGCCCACGGGAGCCCCCAGCGCCTCTTGGACCTCCCAGAACCCTCGCGTGGTCGCCCCCGCGAACCACCCACCACGTTTCCTGCACGTTACAAAGCTCCCCAGCGGGGAGCGCCAAGCGAAGCGGCGGCGGGGAGGGCAGCCGCGTTGCCCCCACCTCCCATCAAAGATACGCGAACCGCCATGCAAGAACAGCCACCGTGTCCGGAGCTCACCGGGCGAAGCGCGGGGGGCGCCAAGCCCCGAACCACACGAAGACGCCCTCTCGACACATCGCCCCCTCGTGGCGCGCAGAGTTCTGCTCGACCACCTCCCTGGATCGCCGCTCACGCAGAGCGTGGAGGAGGTGAGGCTCGGGCGCTGGTACGATGAGCGCCTGGCGAACGAGCTGGACGCGCGCGGGGTCCGGGTCGTCGACGCGGAGTGACGCACACGAGGCGGAGGAGCAGGCGGCGATGGCGAAGACAACGAAGACGTTCGAGGGCGTCGTCGGGCGGCTGCGATCGATCGTGGGCGATGAGGCGACGGCGAAAGGGTGGATGGACGTCACGGGGATCGTCTCGGCGCTCGAGGGCGCCGAGCTCGACAAGGCCGTCGACTACCTCGAGCCCACGCTCGCGCACTGGAGGTGTGAGGAGCGGCGCCCGTGGATCGGGTACACGCGGGCCGAGCTGAAGGCGACGCCGTTCTGGTGGGTCGACCCGCTCGAACCCACGCTGAGGGTGGCCCCTTTCGATTGGATGACTCGGGCGACCAGGTCCTTCGACGCCCCGCAGATGAGGCTGGTGGAGGGGGTCGACTTCCGCGCCTTCCGAAGCGGCGTGGGCAACAAGGGCCTCATCGCCGCGCTCGAGGACCCATCGCTCGCGCGCGCGCGCACGCTCCGCCTGGGGGCAACGCACGGAATCTCGATGACCGCGTACAAGCACCTGGCGACGGGCGCGGGCACGGAGGGGTTGCGGTGCCTGAGCGTGGCCGACTTCAGGCGCAAGCACCTCAAGGCGTTGGACGCGCAGGCGCACCTCGACATCCGACACCTCTGCGTCCATGCGACGACCACGGGCTCGGCCAAGGCGTTCGTAGGCTCGAACGACGGGGTCATCGACGACGAGGTCCTCGAGCGGTTCCTGGGGTCGAGCTGGTTCCGCAACGTCGAGACGCTCTCCGTGGAGGCGGGAGCGTTCACGTTGTTCCGACACGTCAGGGAGCGCGAGCTCTGGCCCGACCTCCACACGATCGAGCTCAAGGGGACGTTCCAGGGGTTCCGCTCCTACGGAAACGACCGGCGGTTCCACGTCACGTTCGAGCGCGTGCCGCCCTGCCACACGCTCCGCCTCGTCAACCCGTACTACCCCGACGAGGCCGACGCATTGACGCTGGCGCTGAGCGCCTCGCCCCAGAACGTGACGCACCTCGATCTGTCGAGCTGGCTGCCTCCTGTCTCTTATACACATCTCCGAGCCCACGAGACAGGCAGAAATCTCGT
>CAJXPN010000774.1 GCA_913058025.1 uncultured Myxococcales bacterium
CGAGATTTCTGCCTGTCTCGTGGGCTCGGAGATGTGTATAAGAGACAGCCGTTGTAGAGCGTCCACATCGACAGGTCGATCGGCCTGTTCGTGGTGTTGTAGAGCTCGACGAACTCGTCGTTGGTGACGGGCTCGCGGTCGTCCGCGCCGTTGCCGGTGCGGTCGCCCGGGTCGCGCTCGCCGTTCCACCCGTCCCAGTGGACCTCGGTCATGACCACGTCGCCAGCCCTGGCCTCGTTGCCACACGTGACGTCGCGGTCCGGGTCGTTCACGACGTCGTCGCCGTTGTAGATCGCGCTGCAGATGCCCTGGGGCATGCCCACGGCCTCGGTCCACAGGTTGTTCCAGACGCTCATGTACTCCTCGACCACGCGCTCTCCGCGCAGCACGAGCAGCACCTCGTCGTTCGAGATCGTGGCCGCCGACGACCAGTTGAAGCTGCCCGTCACCACGCGCGCGTTCGGCGTGCCGTAGTCCAGGATCATCGTCTTGGTGTGCAGGCGGCCGCCTCCTGCCTGGTAGTCGCCCGGTGTGTACGAGTTCGCGTTCGCGTCGATGCGCATCGGGATGCCCTGGGCCATCATCCGGTACACCTCGTGGTACTGGTAGTTGCCGTGGATCTGGGACTTGTCCAGCACGCCGACGACCTTCTTGCGGCGCTCGTTCACGGGCAGGTCGATGTCGCCATTGGCCTCGCTCTCGGCGAGGAACTTCCGGTGGAGCTGGACGAACCGGCTGCCGACCTGATCCTTGGTGAACGCGAAGATCTGGAAGTGGACGGAGGTCTCGGCCTGATCGAGCTCGGCCAGGATCCGGCCCATCGTGTCCTCCTGGGGGGAGAACAGGACCTCCACCGAGGTGTCGCCGACCTGATACAGGTTCTGGTTGTCGACCTTCTGCTTGGCGTTCGAGAAGCGCCCGCCGAACATCTGGTTGAACTCGGCGCCGAAGTCGTTGGCGACCCCGGGCGAGTCGATCACGACCCAGTTGTTGTGGTTTCGCGTGAAGCCGGTCGTGGTGATGTTGCCCGTGCCGACGAACGTGAAGCGGTCGTCGATCACGAAGAACTTGTTGTGCATGATGTGGAACTGGTTCCCCACCTGCATCGGGATCCTGTGCTCCTGCATGGCGCGGTAGCCACGCTCGCCGTAGCCGAAGTGGCGCGCGTCACCCACGATGCGCACGTCCACGCCGCGGTAGTAGGCGCGGATCACGGCCTCGATCACGTTGGTCTTGGAGAAGCCGTAGACGCAGGCGTCGAGCGTGGAGTCCGCGCGGTCGATCATCTCGACGAGGAACTCGTCGGGCTTGCGGTCGTACTCGTTGTTCGCCCTCGTGCCCGTGGCGTTCGAGAAGAACAGGACCTTGCGGGCGTCGGCGCCGAAGAACGCGTCGGCGTCCTCCTGGGTCATCCCGGAGTTGCAGCTCGTCGTGACCGCCAGAGTCATCAGGCCGAGCGCCATCATGTTCAGCCGTCTCATCACTGCACCTCCGTGGCGTTCGCCCAGAGCTCACCTTCGACGAACCCCGTGAGGCGGTCGAGCGTGGGCATCTTGTTGTTCTGGTTGTACTCGCGGAACATCCACAAGCTCCCGTCGACGAACAGGTCGGACGGGTAGATCCGCACGATGTCGTCGTCGGTCCGCACGCGCTCGAACCCGGGCTCGCCCGGGTTGAACACCTCGAACGGCGCCCCGTGGAACGTCGGGTGCGTCAGGACCATGCCCGAGCGCGCCGAGCTCGTGTTGCCGTAGTCGGTCAGCATCACCGTGGGGGCGTAGTTGTAGGGCACCGTGCGCAGGACGCGATCGCCCTGCGCGTCGACGAGGTCGCGCAGCTCGTCGGGGATCACCGACCCCTCACGCACGATCACCTTCACGTCGAAGAAGCGCGCCTTGTAGGTGAGCGCCTCGATGACGAACTCGTTGGTGATCTGATCGCTCATCAGGAACACGGACTGGCGCGCGCCGTAGAGGTCGTCGAGCATCTCCTTGACCAGGCGGCTCTGCGGGTTGAACAGCACGTCCATCATCCCGCCGTCGGTCATGAACCCAGGCTGGAGCTCGATGAACCTGCCGGGTCGATGCGACGGCAGCCTGGAGTCGTACACCGGGCCGTGGTTCTCGGACTTGTTGGGCCCGTTGAACGCGGTCAGCGTGGTGGAGAACGTGCCGCCCGACATCTGCCGGAACTCACGCTCGAACGCCTGCACCATCTCCTGGCTGTGCGCCCTCCACGCGAACCACGGCGTGTTCGACGCGCCCAGCGGCGTCGCCAGGTTCCACACCGTCACGTCGTCGATGACGAAGAAGTTGTGCGTCATCACGTTGTAGTCGTCGGGGCGCACCATGAGGCCGTCGTTGGGCCGCACGGCCGACTGATCGGCGCGCCGGATGCACTGGATGAACAGCCCGTCCTCGGGGTCCGTCTCGCAGTCCTGGAGGACCGACGTGATCGTCGGCTCGGGCAGGTACTCGATCTGGCCGTCGCCGTAGATGATCGTGATGTTTGCGGCCTCGAGGATCGCCACGCCCGAGGCGTTGCGCTGAGACTCGTCGGTCGCGACCTCCACGAGCACGCCCTCACCCGCCGCGTTCGCGAGCGCCGTGGCGACGCCCTCGTCCGAGAGGTTCGAGAGCGCCGCCTGCACGCGCGTCTGCGCCTTCGAGACGTCCTCGAGCACGGCCGAGCGGATCTCGGAGCCTCCGGACGGAGGCGCGAAGAAGTGCGTCATCCGCGTCAGGCCGACGCGATCGCGCTCCGTCATCGGGTCGAAGTTCGGGTCGCAGCTTGCGAACGTGGCGCATGATGCGCAGAGCGCGATCGCGAGCCATGTGGTCGTGCGCTGTCTCATTCGAAACCTCCTGCGGCGGCGCTGCCTGAGTAGTCGCGGCTGTTGGCGTCACCAGGACTCGCGAGCGTGCGCCCACGCCACCCCTCGTTGATCGTCGAGAGGCCCTCCTGCTCCGAGTACGCGTGCCAGCTTCGCGACGCGTTCCCGCGGTTGGCGAAGATCAGCTGGATGCGCTCCATCGAGCGCACGGTCCTGGTGTCGTAGCCGCCCGCGAACGCGCGCTTGCTGTCCGAGCCCGCGCCCTCCTGGAGCCTCAGGTCGGCGTCGCGCAGTTCGATGTGCACGTACGTGTTCCCGAACTCCAGGTCATCGAGGATCACGTCCGCCACGTCGGCGAACGCGCCGTCGTCCTTGGCCGCCATCACGAAGAAGTCGTTGGGCTGGATAGGCTCCTCGATCGTGGGGAGGACTGTCTCTTATACACATCTCCGAGCCCACGAGACAGGCAGAAATCTCGT
>CAJXPN010000775.1 GCA_913058025.1 uncultured Myxococcales bacterium
GTCGGCAGCGTCAGATGTGTATAAGAGACAGTCGTAGTTGTGAAAGTTGAAGTGTTCGATGAGCTTCTCGCAGGTCGCGACGCCGCGGACGCTGTTCCCGAGCCGATCCAACCTCGGTGACCACAACGCGATCCCCATGACGTTGGGTACGACGACCATCATCGCGCCCGACACGCCCGACTTCGCGGGAAGTCCGATGGTGAACGCGAACTCTCCTGAGAAGTCGTACATCCCGCACGAGGACATCAGCGAGAGACAGTCACGCACCGTATGTGCGTCGAAGATCTCCTCACCCGTCGTGGGGCTCACGCCCGCGTTGGCGAGCGTCGCGGCCACGCGGGCCATCGAGCGGCATGTCTGCGCGATCGAGCAACACTGGAAGTAAAACTCGAGGGTTTCGTGCAGGTCGGAGCCCTCCGGGAAGGCTCCGTGCTCCCGCATGAAGTAGGCGAGGGCGAAGTTGCGGTCGGCGTTCTTGCGTTCGGATTGGTAGACGGCGTTCTCGAAACCTGGTCGGATACCTCCAGCGAGTCGCCCCCAGGTGTCCATGAGCTCCTCGAAGCGGTCGGCGACCTGGGCCTCTCGTGTCATGAGTGCGCAGCCGATGATGGCGCCAGCGTTGATCATGGGGTTGTGAGGCCGCCCATCGTGGTTGAGCGTGAGCTCGTTGAAGCCGCGGCCGCTCGGTTCGCGTCCTATATAGGTGTGGATGGCTTTACGCCCGAGGGCTTGGCGCGTGATGCAGTAGTTGATGGGCTTGCAACAGGATTGCACGCAGAAGGGGACGCGTGAGTCTCCGCGCTCATAGAGTTGGCCGTCGATGGTGCATACGGAGATCCCGAACTGTTCGGGGTCGACGCGTCCGAGCTGGGGGATGTAGTCGGCGACGTCGCCGCCGCGGTTCGGCTCGACCTCGTCGTAGATCTGGTCGAGCGTCGAGGTGAAGCTGCGCCACTCCGGTATGACGAGCCCGCCATCGAGCGCGCGCTCGATGAGGCCGACGCTCTGCTGAACCGCCTCCACGAACGTGGTGGCGTCGAGTGGCTCTCCTCCTCGCGCGCGCAGCGCCTGCATCGTCGGCCCGAGCCGCGCGTCATCGAGCTCGAACCCGGCGTTCGCCAGGGATCTGAAGAGCTCGTTGCTGCTCACGAGGCCATCGTTGTCCTCGTCGAAGACCTCGAACAGCGCCAGGCCGCGCTCGGCCGCTCTCTCAAACACCATGACGCTCCTCCAGGCTCTGGATCGAAGGTTGGGGGAGAGTGTCGCTCAGTCAGGAGACCGCGTCGAGTTTGCCGGCCTCACGAAGGTACATGTGGGTCAGGTCTGGCGGATCTCCTGCGTCGAACTGGGCGCGCAGATCCTCCATCTCGGCGTCCAACTTGAGTTCTCCGTCGACGAGCATCACCACGCGGTCGCAGATCGCCTGGACCATGTCGAGGATGTGGCTCGACAGGAGTATCGCGCCTCCGCCTTCGCAGAACGCCCTGAGGCGCTCGCGGATGCGGTAGGTGGACTCGGGGTCGAGGCCGACGAACGACTCGTCGAGCAGCAGCAGGTCGGGAGGTCCGAGCAGCGCCGCGCTGATCGCGAGCTTACGTGCCATGCCGCCCGAGTACTCCTTGACGAGCCTGTTCCGGGCGCGCGTGAGCTCACAGAGCTCCAGGAGGGGCTCGATCTGTTCCGCGCGCTCGCCCTCGGGCACGCCGCGCACGGCCGCGACGAACTCGAGGTACTCCTGGCCGGTGAGGTAGCCCTGGAGTTCGAGCCGCTGGGGCACGAAGCTCACGCGCCTCCTCGCCTCGACGGGCTCGGCCAGGACGTCGAGTCCTCCCACGCGGATCGCGCCGGAGTTCGGGTTGAGCACCCCCGCGATGCACCCCATCGTCGTCGATTTGCCGGCACCGTTGGGGCCGATGAACCCGACGAATTCTCCAGGGCGTACGATGAGTGAGAGGTCCTCTACGGCCTTGAGCTTGCGGTAGGACTTCGTGAGTCCATCGAGCTCGAGCGCTGGCTCGGTCACCCGATCCTCCTGGGTGTGTGGTCGTCGATCTTGAGCGTCAACAGCAGCGCCGCCCCGAACGCGCAGGCGATGATGCCGGCGAGGACGCCGAGCTGTGAGCCCGCGGTGAGTATGACGGTGAGCGTGAGCGCGGTCGCGGCGTTCATGAACCATGGGGCGGCGCCGCGTGCGCGGGCGAACATCGCAGAGCCGCCGAGCGCGAGCGCGCCGAGCGCGATGAGCCCCGCCAGCGAGGCGCCGCCGAACCAATCACCGCGCGTCACGCCGACGCCGACGAGCCCGAGCGCGGCGCAGGGGAGGGCGAAGAGCATCGCCTCGACTCCCCCGACCGCGGCGACCGCGCGATCCTCGTCCGCGCGGCTCAGCGGCAAGGCGGACGCGCCCGAGGGCACGAGCTTGGCGTCACGCGACCACGGGTTGAACAGCAACCCGAGCGCGACGAGCGGCGCGGCGCCCGCGGCCCAGATGGGGAGGGCGGCGGCCTCGATCCTCCACACCGCGGCGCCATAGCCGATCCAGAGGAGCGGGTAGGCGTAGCGGGTGAGCGCGTGTCGCCTCCCGTACTGGAGCGCCAGCGAGCGCGCGAGCGAGCGCGCGCGCTCCGGCGTGAAGCGTTCGGCGAGCCGGCGCGCGTCGAACGCGCTCTGCTGGTAGGTGATCTCGACGTTGAACCCGACGAAGTCCGCCTCGCGGAAGCCGGCGACCGTCGCGCGCCACGAGCGCGCCAGGTAGCGCCACCCGAGCGCGAGCGACACCAGCGACGCGCCGAGCGCGAGCGCGAGCGCGAGCTGCGTCGGCCGGCCGAACCGCTCCATCCGCAGCGCCTCGCCCATACCGAGCTTGGTGAGCAGCGTGATGCCCATCGTGAACGCGAGCGCGATCCCGGGGCCATAGAGAAAGAGTGAGCCTGAGCCCGCGTACGCCGAGCCTTGCCCGCGCGCGAACTCGGCGTCGCCGCTGTATCCCTGGATCGCGAAGCTCACGCACGTCGCGCCGAACAGGCCGACGGCCGGGAGCGCCGCGCACGCGGCTGCGGCCCATGGTCCGCCGTGCCACGCGAGCGGAAGGAAGAAGAGCGCGGCGGCCAGTGAGAACGCCAGCGCCTCGAGCAGCGCGGCGACCAGCCGGTCCGCGACGATGACGCCCGTGGGCATCGGGAGTCCGGACAGCGCGCGCGCGTCAGAGCGACGCAGCAGGAGCTCCATGATCCTGAAGTTGCTCACCGACGCGGCCGCGGCCGTCGCCCAGAACGCGAGCTCGAGCGCGCTGGCGCCGGGGACCAGCGC
>CAJXPN010000776.1 GCA_913058025.1 uncultured Myxococcales bacterium
GTCCGCCGCGCGCGAGCTCGTCGAGGACGCCGCGCTCCTCTCCGACGCGATCCCCCCCACCGAGCTCACGCTCGAGATCTGCTGGGACTCGCTCAACCTCTCGCCGCGATCCTTCGTGCGCCACGCCGGCCGGGCGCTCCGCTCACGCAGCGTCCCCGTGAGGTACGCGACGCTGCGCGCCTTCACCGAGCTCGTCGCCCCCGCCGACGTCGACGACTTCGAGGACATCTCGACCTGGCCCGCGCTCTCCGAGATCAGCGACGCCTGGGACGAGCTCCTCGACCTCGAGACGCACGCGCTCAAGAGCCACCAGATCGGCGAGGCGCCGCGGCCGAGCCTCTCGCCGCTCCGCGCGCCGATCGACACGGCCGGGCTGCGCGAGCCCCGCGACCTGCCCTGGGAGTACCCGCTGGCCTGTTGGTCCTTGCGGGAGTCCAACGCCCTGCGTGACCTCATAAGCGGCTTCATCCAGTCCCACCGCGCCACCACGCTCCAGGAGGACACCGGCGACCTCGTCCTCGCCGACGTCTCCGGCGCCGAGCTCGCGCTCGACGTCACCGAGGAGCCCGGCGCCGTCCAGATGGAGATGGTCGGCAAGACGATCTCGCTCCCCGAGGGCTACGACAGCCTGAACGAGCGCGCCTACGAGGCCACGCTGGCACGGCTCGTCGAACAGTTCGAGACGCTCGACGACGCCAACAAGAACAGCGTCCTCCAGCGCCTGCGAGGCGGCTACGACGGCTTCTTCCCCAACACGAAGCACGTCTGGACGCGCCGCCTCCAGGGCTGGAAGAACGACCCGCCCGAGGTCGCGCTGCGCCGGCTCGCCAGCGCCGCGCGCGACGTCCTCGGCTGCCCCGTCTTCCTCAACCCGTTCCTCGACCCCGTCGACGCGCAGATCAACTTCATGCCCACGTTCTGCTTCGTCGTCGCGCTCACCGCGCAGATGGAGAGCGTGCCCTTCCACGTCCCCGTCCGCTCGGTCCTCATGACCGCGGCCACGGGGCAGCCGCCCATCCGCGTGCGCATGGTCGAGGTGCCCGGCACCCCGGACGTCGCCTGCACCTGGTGCGGGGACCGTGAGCTCATGATGCGCACGCTCGAGGGCCAGCCCGTCAAGCTCACGCTCAGCTCCGTCGACGGTGACATGCTCCGCCTCGTCGCCAGGGACTGACCGCCATGTCCGACCACGACGCGAGGGTCTGGGACATCGAGGAGGAGGTCGGGGCCGAGGCGCTGCTCGCGCTCGTCACCGACCTCTACGATCGCCTCTACGACGACCTCCTCGTCGGCTTCTTCTTCCTCCCCTTCCCCAAGCAGCGCCTCATCGACCACCAGCTCGAGTACGTCCGCGCGCGCCTCGGCCCGCCGGGCGCCCGCTACACGGGCCAGTCGATGCTCACGGCGCACGAGCGCCACCCGATCCTCCCCGCCCACTTCGACCGCCGCCACGTCGTCCTCACCGAGGTGTTGAGCGACCACGGGATCCCCGCCCACGTCCGCGACGCCTGGCTCGCGCTCGACCTATCGCTGCGCCCGCTCATCGTGCGCAAGGGCGCCGAGCGCCGCGAGGACATGCTCAAGAGCTGACCTCGGCCGCGTGCTCCTCGTCGACGAGGTCGAGGCCGTCACGCGCCTGCTCCGCCTCGCTGAGCCCGCCCGCGCCGTCCCCCACGCTCAGTGATATCTGGCCGCCCTGCGCCTCCGACCGCTCCGCCCTGGCCGCTCGGGCGGCCTCGTCGCGTCTTGCCCGCGCCGCCCTCTCTTTCGTGGCCTCCATCACCGACTCCGCCGTGTCGGGGGCTGCCTTGACGAGCCAGCCCCCCGTATAGAGCGCCAATTGGGCCGACAGCTTCATGATCGGGAAACCAACGAACACGAGCGTGAACACGATCCCGGCCAAGAACGCCGCCGCGGATATGCTATCTCGCGTGAGACCCTCAGCGAGGAGTTCTGGGCCCAACGAGTAGGGCACGTAGAAGATCGTCACGACACACGCCGTCGCGAAGAACGCCGTCCAAACCCACAAAAACAACACGACGGGGCTGGCGACGACGACCTCGAACACCTTCCAGAGCGCCTTACCCATGCGCGACCTCCTCGACAACCTCGGCCGCCTCGCCGACGACCTCGAGGCCGTCCACGTCGAGCTTGACCTCGCTTAGCCCGCCGCCCGCGCCGTCCCCCACACTCAGTGAGATCTGGCCGTCCTGCGCCTCCAACCGCGCGGCGTCCCTGGCGCGCGTGTCGATGACCTCACGCGCCACCTCCACCACGCCGCGGGCGTCGTCGGCGACACGGCCAGCCCTCGCCAACGCGCTCCTCGCCGACGCCAACGTGAGCAGGACCAAGGGCACCCACAGCACCACGGGCAACGACACGTTCAGCGCGAGTTCCTCGACTGAGAACGACATCGCCTTCATGTAATGATCGATATCATACCAGACGTAGTAGGCGATATACCCGGTGAGCCCCATCGAGAGCCACACCAGGAGCAGCGACCACACCAGCACGGCGAGCGCCACGGGGCCGCCGGTGAGTACGCGGAACAACCTCTCGAACACCCGGCTCACGCGCACCTCCCTTCACCAACCTTGCGCTTGCGCCTGCGCCTCGACGACATCCTCTCGTGACGCGCCATCCAGGTCGAACGCCACTCCGTGGGCCTCGTCCGAGACCTCGAGCGCGACCTCGAGGCCGTGCGCGTCGTAGGCGGCCTGGCTGAGCATGCCCTCGGCGCCTGACGGCACGTCGAGTGAGAGCCCGCCCTTCGAGGCCTCCACCGGCGCGTCGTTTCGCGTCACGAGCCTGCGCGTGAGCACCGCGACCTCCCCAGCCTCCTCCACGAGCCTGTTCGCCGACTTCATCGTGCCCAGGATCGAGCTCTTCGTGATCAGAATCAGCAGCAGGCCGAATATGAACATCATCGTGAGGATCACCGCGGGCATGGCGATGTCCAACCCTCCGTAGGTCAGAGCCATCACTATTTGGTCGAACGTGAATATCAGAAACACGCGCGCGAGGAGGGTGCACCCAATGGACAGGATGGCCGAGAGCGTGAGCTGACCCATGAAGTAAGGGCTGCGAAAGGCCAAAACCAGGAGCTTGCCGAGGACCTCACGCATGTCGACCTGCTTCATGCTCTTCGACGACTGCAACGACCTCCTCGTCGAAGTCGAGCGCCACGCCATCGGCCTCGTCCGAGACCTCGAGCGCGACCTCGAGGCCGTGCGCGTCGTAGGTGGCCTGGCTGAGCATGCCCTCGGCGCCTGACGGCACGTCGAGTGAGAGCCCGCCC
>CAJXPN010000777.1 GCA_913058025.1 uncultured Myxococcales bacterium
ACGAGATTTCTGCCTGTCTCGTGGGCTCGGAGATGTGTATAAGAGACAGGCGGTAGACCGACACGGCCTGGAGCCCGTCGGCGAGCTCACCCTCGTGAAGGCGACCCACGCGGAACATCAGGTTGTGACGGTCGCTGGGCGAGTTCGTCAGCTCGATCTCGCGGTGCAGGCAATCGAGCAGCTCGTTCCACTGCTCGGTCTGACCGTAGAGCTCGTCGAGCTTCTCCAACGCCGCGAGCTCCATCGGATCGATGTCCAGGATCGCGCGGTACGTATCGACCGCCTCGAACGCCTGGTTCATCTCCCCCTGGTAGATCCCGCCGATGACGTAGAGCAGGTCCTTGCGGCCCTCCGCGTCGTCGGTCAACTCCAGCTTGCGCTGGTAGTTCTGCTGGAGCTCTTCCCAACGCTCGAGCCTCGTGTAGAGCGTCTCCAACCTGTCGATCGCGTGCGTGTCGTTCGGGTCGATCTCGAGCGCGCCCTCGTACACCGAGACCGCGTCGCTCGGCTGGTCGAGCACGTCCTCGTGCACCGCGCCGGCCTGATACAGGAGCTGCTTCTTCGCGTCGACGTCGTCGACGACGTCCGCCTTGAGCAACAGGATGCCCACCAGCGGCTCGAACTCCTGGGTGTGCTGGTAGATGTTCTCCAGGTCCTCGATCGTCTCGAGGTCGCGCGGCGCGATCTCGAGCACCTCACGCAACCTCGCCGCCGCCGACTCCACGTCGCCGATCTTCTCGACGTAGACCGCCGACGCACGCCTGAGCATCTCACGCTTGCGGTCCGGGTCGTCCTCGCCCGCGGCCACGGACTCGAACGTCCCGACGAGCCGGGCCCAGTCCATCGTCTCCTCGGAGAGGCGGTACACCTCTCCGAGCGTGCGCTCGTCCTCGACGCCCTCATGGAGCGCCTCACACGACGTGGCGAACGCCGCCGCCGTGTCCGAGAGCTGCTGCTCGTAGAGCCCCACCACCCGGTGCATCAGCTCCACGCGCTCGGCGGGCTCGTCGCTCGACACGACGCGAACCTCCAACGCGCGCACCAGCTTCGCCCACTCCTCGCGCTCGACGTACCTCGGCTCGAGCAGCTCGCTCGCCCGACGCGCCGACGCGGATCCGCCGCCGAGCATCCGCTCGACCGCGCCCATCGTCTCGTCGCGGTAGCGATCCTCGGCGAGCACGCTGTCGTAGATGTCGAGCGCCGCCTGCGGCTCCTCGAGGTGCAGCTCGTGCACCTCTCCGAGCTGGTGGAGCACGCCCCTCTTCTCCTCCTCACCTTCGGTTAGCGCGAGCACCTCGCGCAGGCTCTCTCCGAGCTCGGCCCAACGCTCCGTCACGCGGAACAGACGCCCCTGCATCACGAGCGCCTGCATGTTCTCGGGATCGTGCGCGAGCACCTCCGCCAACACGTCCGCCGCCGCCGCTGGCTCACCGAGCATCTGCTCGTACACCAGCGCCTTCTTGAACTGGAGCTCCTCGACCTTCGCCTCGTCCGCCTCGTACAGCGCGCGCTTGCGGTCGTAGACCTCGATCATCTCACCCCAACGATCCGTCGAGGTGTACAGCGCCTCGAGCCCGTCGAGCGCACGCTCCGAGCCCGCGTCCTTCTCCAGGACCCTGAAGTACGCGCCCTTCGCCTCGTCGTAACGCTCCACCCTGTCGGTGTACATCGCCGCCAGCGTGAACAGGTGCTCGCGCTCGAGATCCTCGGACGCCTCACCAGCCTTGCCCAGCGCGCCCTCGTAGAGGTCGATGAGCTCGGGCCACATGCCCAGCGCGTCAGCCAACGTCGCCAGCTCGACCTGTGCCCTCTCGTGGCCAGGCTCCTCGCCGAACAGCGTGCCCCACGCGCCGAAGCTGCGCTCGGGCTCACCCGTCTCCTTCAGGTAGATGTCGGCCACGCGCTCGCGCAGCTCCGCACGCTCGGCGCCCTCGGCGCCCTCGGCGCCCTCGGCCTGCGCGTCCAGGCACGCGATGAGGTCGTGCCAACGGCCATGCACCTCGTAGACCGGCTCGAGGATCGTCGCCACCGGCTTGGTGAACGCGTCGTCGTCGCTCGCGAAGTACTCCTCGAGCGCGGACAGCGCCTCGCCGTGGTTCGGTCGCATCGACATCACGTTCCCGAAGGACTTGATCGCCTCGTCGTGCGCGCCGAGGTGGCGCATCGCGACCTCGCCGAGCTCATGGTGCAGGCCCACGAGCTCCTCGATCTCCTCCTCGAGGTACAGCGGACGCGATGCGCCAGCGGTGGGCTCGGGCGCCGCGCCCTCCTCGAGCTCCGAGGAGCTCTCCCCACCCAACCCCTCGGACTCCGCGTCCGAGGCACTCGACTCCGAGAGGCCGACCTCTTCGAGCTCGTCCGAGACCTCCGAGAGGTCCGGCCCCGCCACACCCTGCTCGATGTACTGCGCCGCGAGCGCAGGCACGAGCATGCTCGTGTCCACGCGCGGTCGAGACGTCGTCTGGTGGCGACGCTCCACGGCGATGCGCTCGATGAGCGCGATCTCCTCGCGGATGATCTGCGCGAGATCACCGTGCGCGTCCGCCGCGCCGTAGAGGCGGTGCAGCTCGCGCAGCGTGCCCTGGTGCGCCGGGTCGAGCTCATAGGCGCGAAGGTACTGCTCCACGGCCTTCGCCGGGTTGCCCGCCTGCTCCTCGGCGATCCTCGCCATGCCGTGCAGGATGTCGATCTTGTCCGACGACGCGTCCACGAGCCCGAGGCGGCGCTGGTACACCCCCATCAGCTCGTCCCAGCGCTCCTGGTGCACGAAGATCTGCTCCATCGCCGCGAGCGCGCCGATGTGCTCGGGCATGGTCTCCAGAACACCCTCGAGGTGAGCCAGCGCCTCGTCGTGCTCGCCCTGCTCGCTCGAGAGCACGCGCACGAGCTTCATCCGAAGCCCCAACGCGACGTCGTCCTCGAGCTCTCCGCCCGACAACGCGCGCTGGTAGGTCGCGACCACCGCGCCCCAACCCTCGACCGCTCCAGCGGCGCGCTCCATCGCGTCTGCCTCGGAGAGCGTCGACGGGTCCTCCTCGTACGCTCGCGTGTACCAACCGAAGGCCGCCTGCGCGTCCTCCAACTCCTCCTCGTGCAACCTCGCGATCTCACGCTCGATCTCACGGCGAGGCTCGGGGCCTTCGCGGTGCGCGAGCAGGATCTCGAGCACGCCGAGCAGCTTCGCCGTCTCGCCCGCGCCCTCGTAGATCGGCACGAGCGCGGCCGCGGCCGCCTCGTTCTTCGCGTCGAGCTGCTGGTGGATGCGCTCGAGCGCGCGCCGACCTCAGGAGCAGCT
>CAJXPN010000778.1 GCA_913058025.1 uncultured Myxococcales bacterium
ACGAGATTTCTGCCTGTCTCGTGGGCTCGGAGATGTGTATAAGAGACAGGGTCACCCCGCCGCCGAGCACGCCCTCGTCACGATCCTGCTCAAGCCCGACCCCGGCCCCGACATCTCCATCCTCGAGGCCATGGCCGAGCTCGGCACCACGACCTACCTCGAGGCCCTGCGCGACTTCGCCGCCTCCGACGCCGTCGACGCCAGGACCCGCGCCGCGGCCTCCGCCGCCATCGACGCCATCGTCGAGCGGGCCTCACTTGGCGGCGGCGCGCTCACGCTCGTCGACGACGAACTCTCGGGCGCGATATCACAGTCTCGTTCGGCCGGCGCCGGCTCGCTCTCTTCGCCAGGTGAGGCCCGCGGGGGACCCGCGGCTGCGCCCGGTGAGGGCTCCTCGCCCTCTCCGTCTCGTCCGTCGACGCGCCACGAGTCCTCACCCGCCGATCCGCTCCACGCGCTCGTGCGCCGGCGCGTGGATGAAGGCAGCGCGCTCACCGCCGCGTCACCCCAGCAGCTCGTCGAGAGCTCCTGGCTCTCGCTCGCGCCCGCCCCGCGCCGCGTCCCCAGGTTCCTGGTCATGCTCGACTCCCCCTTGCTCACGGTCGCGGCCGGCGGCCTGGGCGTCGTGCTGCTGGCTGGCGCCATCATCCACCACGGGATCTTCATCATGACCATCGTCTTTGGCTCCCCCTACATCGTCTTCGCCCTGATCGCGAAGTGGAGGGAGCTCGTCTCCAAGCCTATCCTCCACTCGCGCCTGCTCCGGCGCGGCCTCCCCACGCTGGCACAGATCTCCCACTACGATCACGACCGCAGGCGCTACGCCGTCTCCCTCATCACCGACGACAACCGCCGCGTCGAGACCTTCGTCGACGCCGTCGAGGGCGACTCCCGCCTGCGCCACCGCACCCAGCCCGCCCTCTACGACCCGGAGGGCGACGGCGTCGAGCTCTTCGCCCTCATCGAGGGCGTCGAGATCGACGCCGACGGCCAGCTCTCCCCTCGACCCGCCGCCCTCGTCTACCGTGACATCAGCCTCACGCTCCTGGTCGTCGGCGTCCTCGCGATGCTCCTCTCTTTCCTGTAGCTCTCCTCGCCCGCGCTCACGCTCACTGGCGCACGTGCGGGGCTTCTGCCCCGCGCCACACGAATACGCCCCCTCGCGAACACGCCTGAGCGAACGCCGCTTCGCCCCACACGAACGCGACGCTGCCTCCGATGACACCGGCCCGACCCACACGCGTTGCCCCCCTCCACCCGATCGGCTATGACACGACGTGTACGCACTACACGGAGCGGACGTGAAGAAGATCGAAGCCATCGTGAAGCCCTTCAAGCTCGACGACATCAAGGAGCAACTCGATGAGATCGGCATCCGCGGGATGACCGTCAGCGAGGTCAAGGGGTTCGGTCGAGGCGGCGGCAAGGCTCCCATATACCCGGGCGCCGAGTACATCATCGACTTCGTCCCCAAGATCAAGATCGAGATCGTCGTCGCCGACGACGTCGTCGACGACGTCGTCGAGGCCATCCTCGACGCCGCCTACACGGGCCACGTCGGAGATGGGAAGATCTTCCTCTACGACGTCCACGAGGCCATCCGCATTCGCACACGCGAGACCGGCCCCGACGCCCTCATCTGACTCGAACACCACACGAACCGTCCACGAGGCATCGCCGCACCATGAGCAACCCCAAGACCGCCGCCATCAAAGAAGCCGTCAAGCTCGTCAAGGACTCGGGCGCTCGGCTCGTCGACCTGAAGTTCACCGACCTCTTCGGGAAGTGGCAGCACGTCACCGTCCCCGCCCACCGCGTCGACGAGTCCTTCTTTGAGGAGGGTCTGGGCTTCGACGGCTCCTCGCTCCGCGGCTGGCAGCCCATCAACGCCTCGGACATGCAGCTGCGCCCCGACCCGGACACCGCCCGGCGTGACCCGTTCATGATCGAGGAGACGCTCAGCTTCGTCTGCAACATCTTCGACCCGATCACCGGCCAGCCCTACACGCGCGACCCGCGCCACATCGCCAGCAAGGCCGCCCGCTACCTCGAGTCCACTGGCATCGCCGACGTCGCCATGCTCGGGCCCGAGGCCGAGTTCTTCGTCTTCGACGACGTCCGCTACGACCTGCGCCCCCAGACCTCGTTCTTCGCCGTCGACTCCGAGGAGGGCGCCTGGAACACCGGCCGCGACGAGCGCCCCAACCTCGCCTACAAGACCGGCTACAAGCAGGGCTACTTCCCCGTGCCCCCCTACGACAAGCTGGCGAACCTGCGCAACGAGATGACGCTGGAGCTCGAGGCTTGCGGCATCGAGGTCGAGCTCCACCACCACGAGGTCGCCACCGCCGGGCAGTCCGAGATCGGCATCCGCGTCGACTCCATGCTCGCCATGGCCGACAAGCTCCAGTGGTTCCGCTACATCGTGCGCAACGTCGCCCGCCGCCACAACAAGGTCGCGACCTTCATGCCCAAGCCCCTCCTCGGCGACAACGGCTCCGGCATGCACACCCACATCAGCCTCTGGAAGGACGGCACCCCGCTGTTCGCCGGCGAGAAGTACGCCGGCCTCTCCGAGACCGCGCTCCACTTCATCGGCGGCATCCTCGAGCACGGCCGCGCCCTGTGCGCGCTCACCAACCCCACGACCAACTCCTACAAGCGCCTGGTCCCCGGCTTCGAGGCCCCCGTCAAGCTCGCCTACTCCTCGCGCAACCGCTCCGCGGCCATCCGCATCCCCATGTACTCATCCTCCCCCAAGTCCAAGCGCATCGAGTTCCGCACGCCCGACTCCACGTCGAACTGCTACATCGCCTTCGCCGCGCTTCTCATGGCCGGCCTCGACGGCATCGAGCGGCAGATCGACCCGGGCCAGCCCATGAACAAGGACCTCTACAACCTCCCGCCCGAGCGCCTCGACAAGATCCCGTCCGCGCCCGCGTCCCTGGAGGAGGCCCTGCTCGCCCTCGACGACGACCACGAGTTCCTCCTCAAGGGTGACGTCTTCACCGAGGACGTCCTCGACTCCTTCATCGAGTACAAGTACGAGAACGAGATCATCCCCACCCAGCGCCAGCCCACGCCGCTCGAGTACCAGCTCTACTTCGACATGTGAGCCCCGCTCGACCCCGCGCCGGGCGCGCCCGGGCGGGCGGAGCGTGTGGTTCGGGGTGCTCTCTGCGTTCGGGCGGGCGTGCATTTGACAGAGGGTAGAGAAGGCGCGGCTGCCCTCCCCGCCGCCGCTTCGCTTGGCGTTCCCCGCTGGGGAACTGCGCGTGTCTTTG
>CAJXPN010000779.1 GCA_913058025.1 uncultured Myxococcales bacterium
TTTCTGCCTGTCTCGTGGGCTCGGAGATGTGTATAAGAGACAGGTCCTGGAGACCACGCCGGAGGACTGCGCCGAGTGCCACCCGAACCACTCGAAGGATTGGGAGGGCTCGATGCACGCCTACGCGACGAAGGACCCGATCTTTCAGGCGATGCTGGCCAAGGGCGTCGCCGAGACGGACGGCAAGCTCGACCAGTTCTGTATCCAGTGCCACGCGCCGGTCGCCTCGAAGGAGGGGATGACGCCTGTTGCCGTGGTCGATGGGACGCACGCCATGGCGTTGGACATGGAGTCGCCGCTCATCGGGCACGGCGTCGTGTGTACGTCTTGCCACGCCGCGGAGTCGGTCGAGGCGACGCTGAACGCGGAGTACACGCTCTCCAAAGACACGCTCTACGGCCCGACGGGCGCGGGGAGCGAGGCGCACACGATCGCGCAGTCGGACCTGCTGACCGACGCGATCCTCTGCGGCGCGTGCCACAACGTCGTCAACCCGAAGGGGGCGCTGCTCGAGAACACGTTCAGCGAGTGGTACGCCGGCCCGTTCAACGATGGCAGCGCGGACGACAAGAGCTGCGTCGACTGCCACATGCCGGCCTACCAGGGGGAGATCGTCGAGGGCGTCGAGCGCGAGATCCACCGGCACACGTTCGTGGGCGTGGACCTCGCGCTCATCGACGACTTCCCGGACAAGGAGCGCCAGCGGCGCCTCGTCGAGGAGCTGCTGCGCACGGCAGGCAAGCTCGAACTGCGCCGCGTGCCCGACGTCAACGGCGAGCTCGCGCTGCGCGTGGACGTCACCAACATCAACAACGGGCACGCGCTGCCGTCGGGCTCGACGGCGGACCGCCAGGTCTGGGTCCACCTCCGGGTGACCGACGGGCAGGGGCGCCTGGTGTACGAGTCGGGCATGACCGACCCGAACGGGGACCTGATGGACCGCGTGACCGGCCACAGCCTCACGCCCGACGGGGACCCCGAGCTCTTGCTCTATGGCTCGCTGCTCTTCGGTGATGACGGCGAGCACGTCAACTTCCCCTGGCAGGCCAAGCGCAGCCAGGACTTCCTGCTCCAGCCCGGTCAGACCGGCTGGCGCGAGTACCTCATCCCGCGCGTGGACCTCTTCGACGTCGAGCGTCTGGAAGTTCGCGCCGTCCTCAAGTACAGAACCTTCCCGCCGTTCCTGATCCGTGAGCTCAAAGCGGAGGGCTTCCTCGAGGAGGAGGCCGTGCCGAGTGAGGTGCCGATCGTGGACATGGCCGAGGCCCAATTGAGCATTACGCTGTGAGTTTGAACATGAACATCCATAGAGCCGCCCTCGCGTTCGGCGCGATCGCCTCCCTGTTCGGAGCCACCGCGTGCGGCGGCGACGGCGCGACCACGAACAACGGACAGGTCGTCATCATCGACAACGCCGACACCGGCGGCGGCGACGCCGACACCGGCGGCGGCTACGTATCGGGCTACGTCTTCGAGGGCGAGGAGGTCGCGTGCGCGGCCAACCCGAGCTTCGAGGAGGCCGCGGCGGTCCTGGGGGGAGGCAAGATCAACCCGACGGGCCGCGGCGAGCAGGGGTCGGTGTACGACCCGTGCCACGAGCGCGTGATCCTTTTCGGCGGCAACGACAAGCAGCCCGCCCAGTGCGACAGCTTCGGCGACAAGAACTACATCGGGGACACCTGGTCGTACTCGCTCGAGTTCGACAACTGGTACCGCGTCCGCACCGAGGACGCGCCCTCGGCCAGAGGCCGCCACGCCTACGCGTTCGACCTGTCACGCAAGCAGCTCTTCATCTTCGGCGGGCGCTACCGCGACCCGAGCTCCTCGGGCAACTATGAGACGTTCAACGACCTCTGGTCCTTCGACGTCAACACGGACACGTGGGCGCAGGTGGAGCAGAAGGGCGACATCCCGTCGGCGCGCTTCAACACGGCGATGGCGTACGACGAGGAGAACGACCGGCTCGTGCTCTTCGGTGGCAACTCGAACCCGAACGGCCTGAACCTGACGCCGCTTCGCGACGCGTTCGTGTTCGACATCGCCACGAGCACCTGGAACCGCGTGGTGGCCACGGGTGAGGTGCCGCAGGCTCGCCTCTACCACTCGATGACCTACGACTCGAGCCAGGACCAGATGCTCGTCTTCGGCGGCGGCGCCGAGGACGCGTTCTTCGGCGCGTTCTACGCCGACGTCTGGGCGTTGGACATGGAAGACCTGACGTGGGAGCGCCGCTGGCAGTCCTTCGCGGGCGCCGAGCCGCGCGGCCGCATCAACCCGGGCTGGATGGCCGACCCCGAGCGCGGCCGCGTGCTCCTCTTCGGCGGCCACGACGACACCGCGCTCGGCAACGCCAACGACCTCTGGTCCTTCGACCTCACCTCGAACGAGTGGACCCAGCTGCGTGCTGGCGACGTGCACACGGGCCAGGGCTGCAACAGCTTCTGCAGCTGCCCCGAGACCTTCGTGACCTACGACGAGGCCAGCCCCGAGCGCCGCCAGTACCCGACCTTCGTTCCCACGACGGACGGCGAGGCGTTGCTCTTCGGCGGCACGGGCGACTGCGGCTACATGGACGACACGTGGACGCTCGATGTCGCGGGCGGGACGTGGACAGAGGAGCACGCCGCCGAGCAGGGCATCGCGTGCGCGAGGACCGGCCGAGAGGACTGCGAGGAGCTCTGCTACTGACCCTCGCAGCCCCCGGGGTGTGACGCGCGCGCCTGACCTGGCGCCAGCGCGCACGCCCGGGACGAGGCGCCCAGCTGCGCGCCCAGCCGCGCGACCTGGTCGCGCAACCAGACATGGCTCGGGTCGGCGTCCAGGTACGACGGCCACGCCATACGGACCCAGTACGTCATCGGGGGGAAGGGCGGGGCGAACAGCTCGACGGGCCAGCTGCGCGCGAACGCGCACGCCGCGCTGCGCGGGACGCTGACGATGACGTCGCTCTCGATCACGAGCGAGGGCGCGGAGAGGAAGTAGGGCGTGCGCCCGATCACACGCCTCGTCACGCCGAGCTCGGAGAGCGCCCGGTCGATCGGGTACTCGCCGCGCCCCGTCAGGCTGAACACGGCGTGGGGCCAGGACGTGAAGCGCTCCGGCGTGATGGGGCCATCGAGCAGCGGGTGCCCGCGGCGCACGAGCGAGAGCATCCGCTCCTCGAGCAGCGGCGCGTGCGAGATGTCGCTCGGGATCTCGGGTGGGCCCACCAGCGCGAGCTCGCTGGCGCCCGAGCGGAGGTCCTCCCAGACCGAGTCCACGCGCAGCGGGCGGACGT
>CAJXPN010000780.1 GCA_913058025.1 uncultured Myxococcales bacterium
GGCTCGGAGATGTGTATAAGAGACAGCCCGAACACGCTCAACGTCGCGTTCGAAGGGGTCGACGGGGAGGACCTCCTGCTCGCGATCGACCTCGACGGAGTGGGCGCGTCGAGCGGGTCCGCGTGTACGGCGGGGTCGCTCGAGCCGAGCCACGTCCTGCTCGCGATGGGTTACCCTAGGGAAGACGCGCAGCGGTCCGTGAGGTTGAGCTTCGGGCCGACCACGCCGCTGCCCGCGATCGCGCGCGCCGCCGGCGTGATCGTGGCCCACGCGCGGCGCCTCTCGGGGTGATTCGGGTGGGCGCTGTCGTCGTGGCCGATTCGATGGCTTCTTGGGCAGGCAAAGGTGTGATATTTTTAGGGAATGGAGGCCGCGGCCAGAGGCCGCGCCCCGACGTGGATGGGTGTTAAGATGTCAGAGAACAGTCAGGTAACAGAGCAGGGCGCAGGCTCCGCGGCCGCCTCGCCGAAGGTCGGCGACCGCGTGGTCGTGGCCATGTCCGGTGGCGTGGACAGCTCCGTCGCCGCGGCGCTGCTCGCGCGTGCGGGCAAGGACGTCGTGGGGATCGCGATGAGGTTGTACGCGACCCCGAGCGCGAGCTTCACCAAGAGCTGCTGCTCGCCCGACGACCTGTTCGACGCCCGCATGGTCGCCGACGCGCTCGACGTCCCGTTCTACGTGGCCAACTACGAGCGAGAGTTCAAGGAGCGCGTGGTCGCCTACTTCGTGGAGGAGTACCGCCGAGGGCGGACGCCCAACCCTTGCGTGGCCTGCAACGATCACCTCAAGTTCGACGTGCTGCTCGACCGCGCGCTCGCGCTCGGCGCGAGCACGCTGGCGACCGGCCACTACGCCCGGATCGACCACAGCGGCCCGCGGCCCGTGCTGCGCCGCGCCGTCGACACCTCCAAGGACCAGTCGTACTTCCTCTTCGGGATCCCTCGTGACGCGCTCTCGCGCATCGAGTTCCCGTTGGGTGAGATGACAAAGGATGAGGTCCGGGCCGTGGCGCGCGAGTTCGAGCTCGAGACCTCGGAGAAGCCCGAGAGCCAGGACATCTGCTTCGTGCACGGCGAGTCCTACAAGGAGTTCGTGGCGGGCGCGCTCGAGGATGGCCAGGCCACCCCCGGTGAGCTCGTCCACGAGGACGGCCGGGTGCTCGGGACCCACGACGGGATCCACAACTTCACCGTCGGCCAGCGCAAGGGGCTCGGGATCAGCTACCACGAGCCGCTGTTCGTGAAGGCGATCCGGCCTGACTCGGGCGCCGTCGTCGTCGGTCCGCGCTCCTCCCTCGGGGCGAGAGGCCTCGTCGCCGAGCGCTGCAACTGGCTCTCATTCGAGCGTCCCCCTGGACCTCTCGAGTGCGACGTCAAGATTAGACATAGAGGCGCGCCTGTGCGCGCGCTATTGACCGTGGGCGCGGATGCGTCCACTGCGTTCGTGGAGTTCGACGACCCCATGGACGCCGTGACCCCTGGACAGGCTGCCGTGTTCTACCGCGGCGACGAGGTCCTCGGGGGTGGATGGATCGAGGAGGCGAGGCGATGAGTGAGGACCAGGACCCAAAATACAAGAACCAGCGCCACCAGGCCGAGGTCTACCGACGCGGCGTTGGCAAGACCTACCCCGGCGTGGGTGACTCCTTCTCGGGCGTGGGCGACACGTTCCCCGGCATCGGCACGCTGCCGCATGTCGGCGAGACCTTCCCCGGCCTCGACGTCAGCTCGCTGTTCGCGGGTGAGGAGTCCTCGGTCGCCTTCGGCGACCTCGACGAGCTCGAGTCGCGCATCGGCTACGCCTTCCACGAGCGCATGTTCCTCGAGCGCGCGCTCACGCACCCCTCGTACGCCAACGAGCGCAAGGGCACCCGGCGCCACAACCAGCGGCTCGAGTTCCTCGGGGACTCCGTCCTGGGCCTCATCATCGCCACCGCGCTCTACCAGCGCGAGGAGATGGAGGACGAGGGCATGCTCACCAAACACCTGAGCGCGCTGGTGTGCGAGCGCGCGCTCTCTTCGAAGGCCCGCGAGCTCGACCTCGGCGAGTTCCTCCGCCTCGGCAAGGGCGAGGAGGCCCAGGGAGGTCGCCTGCGCGACTCCATCCTGTGCGACGCCTACGAGGCGCTGCTCGCCGCGATCTACCTCGACGGCGGGTACCTCGCCGTGCGTGACGTGGCGCTGCGCCTCCACAAGGTCGAGCTCACCGAGCTCCAGTCCCCGCTCCCTAACAACCCGAACTACAAGGGCCTCCTTCAGTCCAGCGTCCAGGCCCGCTACAACACCCAGCCGACCTACCACATCGTCGACGAGCACGGCCCCGAGCACCGGAAGATGTTCGTCGCCGAGGTCCGCGTGATGCGTGAGCGGATGGGCCGCGGAGAGGGCCGCTCGAAGAAGCTCGCAGAACAGGCAGCAGCCGAGGAGGCGCTCTCGTCGTTCGTGAAGTCCACCTGACCTGGCTGGCTTTTCTCGGATGATCGTGTAGGTTGTCCGCCCCGATCCTGGCGCGCGCTTCACGCCCGCCTCGTGCTCATTGGAGGCCTCATGTTCGGACTCGGAACCACTGAACTCATCATCATCCTCGTCATCCTCCTCATGGTCTTCGGCGTCGGGAAGCTCCCGATGGTCGCCCGCCAGCTCGGCGGCGGCGTGCGCGACTTCCGCAAGGCGATGACCGACGACGAGGAAGACGACGCGGAGGGCGAGCCCAAGGCGATCGACGACCAGAGCGTCACGCAGGCTCCCAGCAACACCGCGACGAAGCCCGAATCGAACTCCTGGTGACCTCCACCTCGTCACCCCTCGAACAGGAGCCTCACATGGGCGTGCGCAGCATGACCGGCTTCGGCGCCGCCGAGGACGACCTCGACGGCTGCCGCGTGCGCGCTCAGGTACGCTCGGTCAACCACCGCGGCCTCGACGTCCGCGTCCAGTCTCCTCGCGCGCTCGCCCACATGGAACCCTCGATCCTCTCGCGCGTGAAGGCCGCGCTCGCCCGCGGGCGCGTCGAGATCTCCATCGAACTCAACGCCACCCAGCGCCGGCTCGGCTCCTCCATCGACCACGCCGCCTTCGCCTCCGTCGCCTCCGAGCTCTCGATGCTCGCCCATGACAACGGCCTCGCGCCCCCGAGCCTCTCCGACGTCCTCTCGATGGGTCAGCTCTTCGAGATCGGCGCGACCTCGCCCGCGGAGTCGCTCGACCCGGCCGCGATCCTCGCGATCGTCGACGAGGCGATCGCCTCGTTCGTCCAGTCTCGCGTC
>CAJXPN010000781.1 GCA_913058025.1 uncultured Myxococcales bacterium
CCGGGTTCACGACGTCGGCGTCCATGCCCACGTCGGGCTCTCCGCCGGCGTCCGGCGGATCGACGACGACGTCGTGAACCCGGACGCGCCGCATGAGGCGATCCTGAGCGAGCTCGTGGGCTACGGCGAGGGCACGACGGGCGGCGCGGGCGGCCCGGTGATCGAGGTCACGACGCTGGCGGACTCGGGGCCGGGGTCACTGCGTGAGGCCGCCGAGGCCGCGGGCCCGGCGTGGATTCGGTTCCGGGTCAGCGGGGAGATCCCGCTGGGCTCGAACATCCTGGTCACCAGCGACAAGACGATCGACGGCCGCGGCGCGGACGTCACGATCACGGGGTACGGCCTGTTCGTCCAGAACGGGAACGGGAACGTGATCATCACGCACATGAAGCTGCGCGACTCGAACAACGACCTGATCCGGCTCTTCGACGGCGGCTCGCGAATGTGGGTGCACCACTGCGACCTGTCGAACGGCGGGGACGGCGCGTTCGACGCGACCGAGGGGGTCACGGGCGTGACCGTCTCGCACACCCACATCTTCGACCACGACAAGGCGATGCTCATCGGCGCGGGCAGCCCCGAGGGCGACGGCGGGTCGATGCGCTGGACGGGCCACCACAACTGGTACGAGGACACCGTACAGCGGCTGCCGTTCATTCGGATGGGCCGGGCGCACTCCTACAACAACCTGATCATGTGGAGGAGCGGGACGGCGATGGCGGTGCGGGTCGCGCCGGGCCAGATGCTCATCGAGAACAACATCTTCATGCCCCAGACCAACGTCGGCCACAAGCTGGTGAGCCACGGCGAGGGCGAGGCCGCGGTCAAGCTGGTGGGCAACCTGAACCGCCCGCTGCCTGGCGACGAGATCGAGTACACGGAGTCGCGGCCCGAGAGCGTCTTCGACCCCACCGCCGACTACGGCTACCAGCTCGAGACGGCCGACGACGCGCTCATCGCCAAGGTCCGCGCCGAGGCGGGTTGGCAGGACGTGGCGTGGCCCGAGTGAGGCGCATTCTGGCCTCATCGAAAATAAGCGGTCACACCTTCGGTCCCGCGTCGGTCTCATGAACACGAGGCACATTCGCCTCGCATTCGAACGAGAGAAGACACCGATGAAACGAAGCATTCAGATCGTGGCCTACCGCATCGCCCAGGAGCACCTCGAGTCGTTCCACACGTTGAAGCAGACCTCATCGAAGAAGCGCACGGGCTGGAGGGCTTGATCTCGTCGACGACGCTCAGCGACGCGTCCGACCCGTGCGCGTTCATGGACCTGATGGTCTGGCGAGACGCCGAAGTGGGCGCGAGGGCGCAGGCCGCGTTCGAGGCGCTACCGACCACGCCGACGTTCATGTCGATGTTCGCCGGGCCGCCCACCTGGGTCGCGAACTACGAGGCCGACGCGGGTGACACGAGCCTGGAGTTCGCAGGATGACGAAGGAGACGCAGCTCAAGGACATCGGCGCGCACGACGTGCGCGCTGCGGCGGACGGAGACGCGGCCGCGCTCGAGGCGCTCGTCCGGGCGCTGCGTCGGCCTGCATACGCGCTCGCGCTGCGCATGACAGGGCACCACGACGACGCGCAGGACGCCTCTCAGGAGGCGATCCTGCGCGTCGTGACGCGCCTGTCGACGTTCCGCAGCGCGTCGAAGTTCTCGACGTGGGCCTGGACCGTGATGACCCGCTCGGTGATCGACGGGTTGCGCAAATCCAACGTCGAGGTCCTGAGCTTCGACGACTTCGCGCAAGACCTCGAGCGGTCGGCGGACCTGTCCGCAGAACCCACGGCAGAGGACCGGGTCCTGCTGCGGCAGGTCAAGATCGGGTGCGCGCGTGCGCTTCTCGGTTGCCTCGACCTCGACGCTCGCGCGGCGTATGTCCTGGGTGAGATCCTCGAGGTCGACGCGCCGACTTGCGCCCACGCGCTCGAGATCTCGCCCGCGACGTTCCGAAAGAGGTTGAGCCGGGCGCGATCCTCCCTCCAGACCGCGCTCAGGCGTCAGTGCGGAGTCGTCGAGCCGTCGGCGAGTTGCCGGTGCGCCAAGCGCATCGCGCCTGCGAAGGCGTTGGGTCGGCTGGACGCACGAGACAAGGCACCGGGCGACGAGAGCGTCGCGCAACTCGGAGAGCTGATCTCGAAACTCGACGTCCTCTCACGCGCCGCCGCCTACTACCACGCCGACCCACGCTCGCCGGGCGCGTTCGACCTGGTCGAGCGCGTGCTCGATCTGTGTGCGACGGCAGACGTCCAGGCGTGAGCTCGAACGGACCCACTCACAGACTCGACCCGGAGGTGCCGCATGGGCCATGACGATCCTTTCGGTGAGGTGCGCTCGGTGCTCCAGGAGGAGCCAGGCGCGCTCACGTTCCAGGCGTTGACGGTCATCCTGGGAGATGGGAACCCGCCGCCCGACGTCCTCGACTACGCGTCGGCGCACATCGCGCGCTGGCCCTCGAGCGTGCTCCGGGAGGCGCCCTTCGAGTGGACGGTGGCGCTTGGAGAGGGCTCACCCGTCGCGGCGTACTGCCTGTGCAACAGCGCGCACATCGCGGACGCGGAGGTCGAGTTCTTCGACGCGTGGCTCGCGTCCCCGCACCTGCCAGACATCAAGAAGCTGGAGGTCAGCGACCCAGCCCAGCCAGACACGTTCATGGAGAAGTTGGTCGCACACCCTCGCCTCGCGAGCCTCGAGCAGCTGCGCTTCACGTCCTACGACATGATCGACGACGCGTTGATGCTGCTGGCGAAGTCGGACCTGCGCCACCTGCGCGTGCTCGAACTCCAAAACATGCCCGGCGCCGATGTCGGAGTGAACGCGATCGTCTCCTCGGAGGTGTTCGCCACGGTCGAGCGGTTCAAGGCGAGCGGCGACGACAGCAACAACAGCGACATCGGCGCGCTGTCAGCCAGGGCGCTCTCCATGTCGCTCCACACCGGCGCGCTCCGGGCGCTCGACCTGAGCCACACCGCCCTGGGCAGCGACTCGATCTCCACGCTGTCGCGCGCCAGCGGGCTCGCTGACCTCGAAGAGCTCGACGTCAGCGTGTGCCACATCGGCGACGGCGGCCTCAAGGTGCTCGCGAACGCGACCTTCGCGGGGAACCTGCGCGCGCTCGACGTCTCCTACAACCCGGTCACGGTCGCCGAGATGCTCCACGTCGTCACATCTTCGTCATGGGCGAAGCTCGAGCGCCTCGGGATGGACTACATCGACCTCAACGACGACTACGGCGGTCACGTAGACGTGGTCTGGCAGGCGC
>CAJXPN010000782.1 GCA_913058025.1 uncultured Myxococcales bacterium
CTACACAGAGTAGATCGTCGGCAGCGTCAGATGTGTATAAGAGACAGGTTGTTGATGTGGCACGCGTCACAGGGGGTCCCCGCTATGAGAGACATGCGCGGGACGGCCCACGCCGACGCGGACGCGAGCAGTACCAGAAGAAACACGCCGAGTCTGGCGAGGATATGGGGCATCACTTACCTCGAAGAACACACGATGAAACGCGAGGGCGCCGGCGCCCGGCAGAACCCAAGATCACGGAGAGGACGGATTCAGAACGCGACGGTGCCGGTGTTGGTGTCTCGGTCGAACGTGATGTCGTACACCGCGATGTTGGCGATTCCGGTCGTCTCGGGCGACAGATCGTCGACGTAGGTGCCGTCCTCCTTGAACGCGCTCTTGTGCCAGCCGCACTGGATGGCGCGCTCGTCCGCCAGCCACACACCCTCGAACCCGTCCGGGGTCCCGTCGACCGGCGCGATCCCGAGGTTGGCGTGGGGGCACAGGTGGTTGAACGCGAGCAGCTCGTCTTCACCCGCACGCACGATCGCCAGCTCCACGCTCTGATCACCCTCTTCGAGCTTCAGGTACGCGATGCCGCCGACGGTGGCCAAGGCCTCGAGGCCCTCGTCGTCGAGCGAGAACGTCTGCGGCGCGATGTCCACACGCTCGACCGAGCCGAACTCACCGGGGAGGTCCACGCACGCGGCCAGGCCCAGGGCGCCGGCAGCCGTCGCAGCGCTCATGAGCGCCCGGCGGCGCGTCATCGCCACGAGCATGCAAGGAGGTATGCCTGTCTTCTCACTCATTTCCGTCCACCTTCTGGCGTGTCGCGCACGTGCGCGACTCCGTTTCATACAGAGACTATGTGAAGGACAGGTCTATGCCCGATTTTTTCACACGTTTCCAAGAAAGAAGGGCGCGCCGCCGGTGGTACGACGCCGCGCCCTCTCCTCTCGAACAGCCGAACGCGACGCTCAGCGGTACTTCGAGCCCGCCTTGTAGACCTCGGCGGCCTGCGACGCGAAGACCACGATGGTCTGGTTGTTCACCGACGACTGGATGCGGAAGTAACCTGGGGTCTCGCGCTCCTCGACGATGGAGCCCGTGATCACGAGCCCGCTGTTCAAGACGATCTGGTCCTGGGTGCTCAGGCCTGCCTGCTTCGATCCGTTGGCCCACTCCACGCTCATGATCATCCCCTTGGGGAGCGCGCGGATCTCACCGTAGCGCTCGATCACGTAGAACGAGCTGTTCTCGGCGACCACCCTCACGCGCAGGACCGAGTCGTTCTGGAGCGTGATCACGTCCGAGGAGCGCTTGGGGCACTCCGGGCACACGTCCTTGACCGCGGAGAAGGGCGCGAAGTTCGCGGCCTGCGCGGACGCCGCCGGGGCCAGAAACAGCAGGCCACACATCAGCGCGCTCGCCCCTCTCTTCATCCTGTTCGTCATGACCAACTCCTGAGCTACGATCCGTTCGAATGACAAGACCGCGGACACCTCGTGCTGAAGCATCCGCGGTCATAGTACCGGAGGCCGGACTCGAACCGGCAAGCCTGTAAGGACAGCGGATTTTGAATCCGCCGCGTCTACCATTCCGCCACTCCGGCGAGCTGAGACGACCCTAGAATGTCGCATCGCACTGGTCAAGATTCCGACGCTCACATCGCACGAAACATCAGACACGCCACGACTGACCTTCGAACGTATGGGGAGGGCCGAACGAAAGAGAGGCACCATACTCGTTAAAAGAGTGAGGTGCCTCGCGGGCAGGTCGCGTTCAATTCCCAGTGAACACAATTTAACAAAGGTGCAAGGTTTGCGCAAGCGGATTGCGCGTGGGTTGCCCGCGGCTCACGCGTCGGCCGGGAGCCAATCCCCCTGGTAGAGCCCCGTGTCCGGGTCGGGGCTGCCGGTGTCGAGCAAGTAGACGAAGCCCACCGTGGACGAGAGGACGAGCGCGCCCGGGAGCCTCGTGGCGGGGGCGAACTCGACGGTGTCGGCGAAGTCGAGCTCCTCGTAACGAGGTTGCGGCGCGGCACGCAGTGAGAGCGCGTCCTCCAGCGCGCGCTCCAGCGCACGCAGCGCGTCTCGGGTGTGCCCGCGCGCCCAGGACGCGTCGAGGCCGAGCGCGTTTAGCGCGGCCGGCCCCGCGGCGAGCTCCGTGCCCTGTCGGCGCATTCCGAGCCTGGCGATGAGCTCGCGAGGGTCGATCCCTCGCTCGGTGGCCACCGTCGTCGTGAGGTGGAGCGCGAGCTCGGCCTGGCGTGATGCGTGGGCGTACGAGAGCGCGCGCCGCGCGCTCAACGGATTCTTCATGTCCAGGTGCGCAGGGATGTGCCGTGCGATCTCGGGTGCCCATGAGCCCGTCGCCTGCCCACCCGTCGGTCCGGTATCAGGGGCGCCCACGCCCGCGCCGGGCGCGAGCACGATGCGGCTCGCCGAGAGCGCGAGCGCAGCGAGCGCCCCACGGGCGCGATCGACCACGCATACGTCGTATGCGATCTCCCAGCCGAGCAACGCGCGGCGCACGCCGTCGGCGAACGCGGCGCGGCCGCCCTCACCACACAGTATGAGCGTGACGCGCGCGGCCTCGGAGTCGGCCAGAGCCTCGACGACCCGGGCCGCGTAGCGTGCGGCGTCCTCGTCGAAGTTGACCGCGGCGTCCTCGCGCCACGAGGACGCCACGAGCATCGACGGCTGACCCATCGCCTCGTCGAGCGCGCCCATCGCCTCGATGATCCTGCCGAGCCCTTCCTCCACGTCAGTCACCTGGGATGAACTCCACGCGCCTGTTCTGGCGGTAGTCGTTGGGGGACTGGCCGAAGGCGGCGGGCTTCTCCTCTCCGTAGGAGAGGATGTCGAGCCTGGAAGGCTCGACGCCTAGCTGCTCGAGGTACTGGCGGGCGCTCGACGCTCGCCGCTCACCCAACGCGAGGTTGTACTCTATGGAGCCGCGCTCGTCGGTGTGGCCCTCGAGCAGGACGCCCCTGTCCTTATTCTGGCGCATCCAGAGCGCGTTCTGGTCCAGGAGCTGGCGCTGTTCGGGGGTGAGCTCGGCGGAGTCGTAGGCGAAGTAGACGATGGAGAGCGAGGCGGGGGGGGCGTCACCGGTGGGCGGCGTGGGGTCCTTCTTCTTGACCTCCGCGACGGCGCGATCGCGCCGGTTGCAGTCCTCCCAGGAGTCGTCTGCCTCGATCTTCGCCTGTTCGGCGAGCTTCTTGGCGGCGAGCCTGTCTCTTATACACATCTCCGAGCCCACGAGACAGGCAGAAATCTCGTA
>CAJXPN010000783.1 GCA_913058025.1 uncultured Myxococcales bacterium
GCCCGAACCCGAGCCCGAGCCCGAGCCCGAGCCCGAGCCCGAACCCGAGCCTGAGCCCGAACCCGAGCCCGAACCGAAGAAGGTCGCGGTCAAGGATACTCCCCCCGTGGAGGACCCACCACCCGCTGACCCTCCCGCCTCGGTCAAGCCTGTCGACATCTCTGGGCTCGATCTCAACGCCACGTCCGAGGATGGCGCCTTCGCGATCAAGACGGGAGTCAAACTCGGCTCGAAGATGACGGGGAAGTACATCGACCCGAACAAGAAGATCATCGTCGGCACAGGGGATGGAGACGGCTCTGGAACGGGGACAGGGAAGGGCACCGACACGGGAGTCGCCACGAAGGCGGCGCCGAAGAAGAAGTGCAAGGAGACGAGCGCCAAGCCTGTTTCTCAGCCTACAGCTCCTGACTCCGAGTATCCCAAGGAGGCCAAGAGGAGGGGACTGGACGGCACCGTCGTTGCGATGCTGACCGTCGACCCGAGAGGGAAGGTCTCCAAGGTCCAGGTCGTCAAGAAGGCGGGCAACGGGTTCGACGAGATCGCGACGAAGTACTTCAAGAAGTGGACGTTCAACGCCGCGACCAAGAACTGCGTCTCTACCACCTCGACGATCCGCTTCACGTACCAATTCACACTCGAAGACTTCTGACGCCACTCGGTCGTCAGCGACCAGAGAGTCGAGAAGAGGCGTAACGCAGTGAGCGTTGCGCCTCTTCTCGTTGAGTGCTCAGGTCCACCAGTAGTACAAACAGCACCACTGCAAGTAATGTGGTAAGACATAATATTTCTAACAAACCCTATTTGGTCGCCCTACGACCCCTCTGCCAGTTGTAATACGAGGAGAGCTGATGTAGTGTTCAGTGCATAAGTGTTCAGTTGTTCTTAAGGATGAGACGACATCATGATCAGCCCCTCATTTTCTCGCCGCCGACCCAGAAGAGACGTGGACTCCATCCTGGAGCGAGCACACAAGCGCTGGTCGAGTGACGAGCACATCTTGCCTCCCGACTTCCTTCATGGCTCATGGCAGGTAGGAGAGGCGTCGTGTTGGCTGGAGGGTACGACCCGTCACATCGCCCACACGGTAGGGCAGGGGAACCTGTTCGTGATCACGTCGGTGACGTCGTCTTCCGGTTTCATCCAGGTCCACCAACGTCTCGTGACGGAGATGGAGGACTGCTCTATCGACCTCCACGTGACGGCGGAGGGGTCGAACGACAACGCATGGACCACCTCGCGTATCGAGGCGCTGGAGCTCGAACACCTCGGCGCGCTCCGCGACACGGACCGCGACGTGTCGTCCATCGAGTCGGTCAAGATCAACGCACTCCTCGATACCCTCTCACTCATCGGCCTGCACACCATCCACCTCGACGCCATCGGTGGGTTCAGGTCCGCAGCGTGAGACCTTCGCCGCGTACGACCTGACCCATCACGAACGAACCGCGCACCGACTTCAGGCACTCCGTGATCCCGCTCCTCATCACGAGAACCATCCCGACGCCCATGTTGAAGACCTCGTAGCCTTCGCGTTCGCCCAACTCCCCCAGCACGCAGAGCGCCTCGAAGACGCGAGGAATACTCCAACTCCTGGCGTCGATCGACGCGCCGAGGCCCGCTGGCATCACGCGCGTGAGGTTCCCAACCAAACCTCCGCCCGTGATGTGGCAGGCCGCGAGCACGTCGCCCAGCCTCACCGCATTCAGGACATCGTCCACGTACACACGTGTCGGCTCGAGCAAGACGTCTCCCACTGTCTTGACTCCATGGAAGCGCTCGTCGACCCGCCCGAGGTCGAGACCTGCAACGTCGATGATCTTTCGGATCAGGCTGTAGCCGTTGCTGTGAGGTCCACTCGATGGGATGCCAACGAGCGTGTCGCCTTCGCGTATGGATTCGTTGGATAGCAGCTCGCTCCTGCGCGCGCCTCCGACGCAGAACCCCGCGATGTCATAGCGGCCGGGGTCGTAGAAGCCTGGCATCTCCGCGGTCTCTCCGCCGATGAGCGCGCAGCCGGCGAGCGTGCACCCCCTGGCGACCCCTCGAACGACCTCGAGCACCTGGCCCTCGTCCAGCGTCCCCGTCGCCACGTAGTCCATGAAGAAGAGGGGGCGAGCGCCTGACGTCACCACGTCGTTCGCGCACATCGCGACGCAGTCGATCCCGATGGTGTCGTGCCTCCCGAGCCGCGAGGCCAGGTCGAGCTTGGTCCCGACCCCGTCGGTGGAGCTGACCAACACGACATCGTCCGCTCCCTCACCGAGAAGCCCCGCCTCGGACAGGCTGAACAGGCCGGCGAATCCACCCAGACCACCCAACACTCCAGGCGTGTTCGTGGACTCCGCGATGGGGCGCATCGCAAGCGCTGCGCGGTCTCCCGCCTCCACGTCGACGCCCGCCTCTCGGTATTTCTCGGACATACCTCTCCTCGCCGCTTCCTTACGGGTTCGGCTCCCACTAATGTCTCTTCGCGCCGCTCCCCGCGCGGCCATCATGCACACGCTATATCCCAATGCAAAGGAGACCACGCATGACCTTTACAGGCGGCGTCTGGTCCAGAGACACGAGTCAGGGCGCGCCCATACGCGCGCTCGTCGTCGACGTCGTGATCCCTGCGCTCAACGAACAGGACTCCATCGGATTGGTCCTCTCGGACATCCCCTCGGACATCGTTCGGACGGTCTACGTGGTCGACAATGGCAGCGACGACGCCACCGCCTCCGTGGCGCTTGAACACGGTGCTGTCGTCGTCTCCGAGCCTCGCCGCGGCTACGGCTCGGCCTGCCTCGCTGGTCTCGCGAGGGTCTCCCAGAATCCGCCGGACGTCGTGGTGTTCCTGGACGCAGACTACAGCGACCACCCCGAGGAGATCACGAGGCTGCTCGAGCCCATCGCCGTCGACGACGTCGACATGGTCATCGGCTCACGCACGATCGGTCAGCGGGAGCAGGGCGCGTTGCTCCCACAGGCGCTCTTCGGTAACAAGCTCGCGTGCATCCTGATCGAGAGCCTCTATCGGTACCGCTTCACCGACCTCGGACCCTTCCGCGCGATCACCTGGGACGCACTGGAGCGTATAGGTATGGAGGACACCAACTTTGGCTGGACCGTGGAGATGCAAATCAAGGCGGCCTCTGAAGAGATGAGTTGCGTGGAGGTCCCCGTGAGCTACCGGCAGCGCGTCGGCGTGTCCAAGATCTGTCTCTTATACACATCTCCGAGCCCACGAGACAGGCAGAAATCTC
>CAJXPN010000784.1 GCA_913058025.1 uncultured Myxococcales bacterium
GAGATCTACACAGAGTAGATCGTCGGCAAGCGTCAGATGTGTATAAGAGACAGGTGTACGGCGACGGAGTGCGCGAACGAGCAGCACTTCTACATCTACGAGAGCGCGCTCAAGAAGGCCGAGACCGATGCGAGAATCGGCACGATCGCGGCCGACAAGTACGTGATCGTGGGCCAGATCTCGAAGGGCGGCATGGGCGCGGTGTACCGCGCGATCCAGCAGCCCGTGGAGCGCGAGGTGGCCTTCAAGGTGCTGCGAACGGAGATGGAGGATTCGGACCAAGTCCGCGATCGCTTCATCCGTGAGGCGCGCGCCATCTCCACGCTCAACCACTCCAACATCATCACGCTGTTCGACTTCGGGTTCGAGGCCTCCGGGCACCCGTACATGGTCATGGAGTACGCGCCGGGGACGGACCTGGCGAAGTGGTCCAAGAACGAGGACGTCACGACCGAGCGCGTGATCCGCATCATCCAGCAGCTCCTCTCGGCGCTCAACGAGGCGCACACGGCGGGGATCGTGCACCGTGACCTCAAGCCCGAGAACATGATCGTCACGAGCAAGCCGAACGACCCGGACTTCGTGAAGCTGCTCGACTTCGGCATCGCGCGCCTGGTCAACGAGACCAGCACGCGCGGGCTGACGCGGGAGGGCGAGGTCTTCGGGACGCCCCACTACATGGCGCCCGAGCAGGCGCAGGGCGCCAAGGACGTCGGCGCCGCCGCCGACGTCTACGCGGTGGGCATCATGATGTACGAGCTGCTGTGTGGGGAGGCGCCCTTCGACGCGCCGACACCGCTGGCGGTTCTGCTCATGCACATCAGCGAGCCCCTCCCGACGCTCCACCCCCGCCCGGGCGTCGTGATCCCGCCAGAGCTCGCGGCCTTCGTGGCGCGCGCGTGTGAGAAGGACGCCACGCAGCGCTTCCAGGACGCCGGCGAGATGCTCGGCGCGATGAACGCGCTCTATGGCCAGGCGATCCCTGGCTACGCGACCGGGGCGATGGGCTCCGTGGGTGACCTCTCGGGTCAGTTCGCGCGGCCCTCGGACTCTGGCCTCCTCCAGCGCGACACCCTCGCGTCCAGCTCGTCGCCCAACCTCACCTCGCCCTCGTTCGGTGTGGCGGTGAACGACCCTGACCCGAGCCTCGAGATCGGCTACTCCTACGAGGAGCCCCAGGAGGACAACAAGAAGCTCCTGGTCGTGCTCGGGATCGTCACGGTGTGCGTCTTCCTGGGTCTTGTCGGCGTCGGCTTCGCCATCACGAGCGGAGACACCCCGCCCGTCCCCGACGGCGAGGTCGTCAAGAACACCGAGGCGAACGACGCGCCCGCGAACACCGTCGCGGCCAAGGCCGATCCGCCAAAGGACGAGCCCAAGGCCGAGGACATCAAGAACGGCTCGGAGGGTACGGAGCTCGCTGGCGCGACCAATGGCTCCACGAACGGGGCCGGCGCCGAGACCAACGGCGCGATCGCTGGCGTGGACGAGCCCGAGGTCGCCGATCCCAAGGACGAGCCCAAGGACGAGCCCAAGACCGTCCGAAAGACCGTCCGAAAGACCGTCCGAAAGGCCGAGCCCAAGGACGAGCCCAAGGACGAGCCCAAGGACGAGCCCAAGAGCACGGGGCCCAAGAAGTTCGGCGCTCCCCCCAAGGACACCGGCCCCAAGAAGTTCGGCGCGCCCAAAAAGTTCGGCGCGCCCTGAACACGGCGCTCGCCTAGAAGTTGACTCGTCCTCGTCAGCCTCTTATAAGAGGCTATCGCTGCGGCATGTCCTTCGAGGGGTCCCACCCATGGTGCTCCGCCCGTAAGCTCTACCTTCAGTTCGGCAATGAGATGCATCCAGGCGCGTTTGGCAGTCGAGGTACCGCGGCGATCGCCGCGTTGTGTGTGGTGGGTGCGCCCAGCGTGACCTACGCGCAGACTCAGGAAGAGCGCGCGCTCGAGCTCTATGAGAAGGCGACCACGGCCTACGGGGAGGGGAAGTACCGCGAGGCCTCCGACCTGCTCGCCAAGGCGTTCGTCTACGACAACAACCTCATCTACCAGTACAACCGCATCCTCGCGCTCCAGGCCAACGGCGACTACGCCGAGGCCCTCAAGGAGCTCGCGTTCTACGCCGACATCATGGGCGAAGACCCCGAACAGCGGTTCACTGACGTCCCCGCCATCAAGACCAAGCTCGAGTCTCAGCTCGCCGCCAAGAAGAAGGCCGACGAGGACGCGAAGAACGCCGCAGAGAAGGACCCGAAGGACCCGAAGGACCCGAAGGACCCGAAGGATCCCAAGGACCCCGTCGAGAAGGTCGTGCCCGAGGACGAGAGCCCGATGCCCGTCATCGGGTATGGACTCGTCGGCGTGGGTGGCGTCGCGCTCGCCGCGGGTGGCCTCTTCGCCACCGGGTTATTCGTGCCTAACATGTTCACACCTGAAAATGAGCTGAACGGTCAGGAACAAGCCGAACGGAGTGAGGCGGCCAAAGCCCAACAGCCCGTCACGGTCGGGCTGCTCGTGGGCGGCGCGGTGCTCGTGGGCGCCGGCGTCGCGATCCTCGTGTTGAGCCAGGACGAGGAAGAGGGCGGCGACGCGACCGCCTGGACCATCACGCCCTACGCTGGACCCGACGGCGGCGGCGCGGTGCTCTTCGGTCGCTTCTGATACGCCCGAGATAGCCCAGAACGACGAAGCGCGAACCTCATAGGGGTTCGCGCTTCGTCGCTCTGGGGAGGTCTGGCCGCGGCCCGCCGCTCAGCCTGGCTCGGGCGCCGAGGCCCAGCTCTCGACGTCCTGCTGCACGAGCGAGAGCTCGGCGCCGTCCCAGCTCCACAGGTTCCGCGCGCCGCGGCCGCACTGGTCGGCCAGGGCGAAGCCCTCCTCGTGGACCCAGAGCTGGGCCCAGTCGCCATCGGGTATGAGCCACTGAGGGTCCACGTTCTGGTGCCACACGCTCCATGACTCCCAGTGCATCGCGAGCACGTCGTCGTGGTGTTCGTTGGGGTCGTCGAGGAACGCGCGCCACTCGGGCGCGTGCAGCAGCAGGACCATCGGGTCGCTCGGGTCCGCGAGCTCGCGGAACGCGACCGCGCCGGCCGTGTCCGTGACGTAGACGAAGACGCGCTCGGTCAGCGGGTCCTTCTGGAGGATCGGGTAGAGCTCGAAGGCGCGCTCGGAGCGCGCGAACTCGAGGAACTGCAAGAGCTGTCTCTTATACACATCTGACGCTGCCGACGATCTACTCTGTGTAG
>CAJXPN010000785.1 GCA_913058025.1 uncultured Myxococcales bacterium
AGCCCTGCGCCGTCGCCTGCGACTCGCACGCTTCCGCTGTCGGAACGGCCGCGTCGGGCGCAGCGTCCTGCGCGGCGTCCCGCGTGACCGAGGCGTCCGAACCCGACGCGTCGGCGCCGCTCGAGGCGTCCCCCGACGCGGCGTCCGGTGTGGGCGTCTCGGTCGTGCTCTCGGGGTCGCACCCGGCGCACGCCAGAATCAACGCGAGCGCGGTGAGCGCGGAGGGGATCGTGCGTTTCGTATTGTAGTTCAAGGTGTTGGTCCTGTGAGGTCGGGTCGTCAGCGGATGTGGCATCGGAGCGGGCTGTCGGAGGCTCCGAGCAGGTCGACGACCATCTCGGCGACGCGCGGGGCCTTGTCGGGCGGGAAGTGCGTGAGGTCGGGCTCGTCGGCGTACAGGCGCAGCGTCTCGTCCTTGCCGAGCGCGGAGAACACCTCGCGGCTGCGCTCCTCGAGGTCGAGCAGCGTCACGCCCGCGTCCGCCGCCACGGCGCGCGCCGCCGACGGGTACTGCCCCAGAGTCTGGTTGAGCGAGCCGTCGGACCCGAAGACCATCCGGTTCACCGAGGTCACGAGGATCGGCGTCGCGCCCGCGTCGCGCGCGGCGTCGAGGTAGCGCTCCAGGTACTCCCGGTACGTCCCCGCGTGCGCGGGAGGCTCGCCGGGGTCGGTGGCGCGGTACGCCTCGGGCTTGGAGTCGTTGTGGCCGAACTGGATGAACAGGTAGTCGCCCGCGCCGAGCGCGTCGCGCACCGCGTCGAAGCTCCCCTCGTCGTAGAACGACTTGCTCGAGCGCCCGCCGATGGCCGCGTTCTCGACCGTCGCGTCGACGAGCCGCGCCTCCAGGAAGTCACCCCAACCCGACCCCGTCGCCACCGTCGAGTCGCCCACCAGGTGCACCGTCACCGCGCCATCGCGTACGCACGGCGCGTCCGCGTCCATGCCCACGTCGGGCTCGCCACCAGCATCCAGGGGGTCGACGACGACGTCACCGACACCACAGACGCAGTAGTCGGACTGGTGGCCGGAGTCTGCGCAGCCGAGCGCGGGCTCGTCGCGCTGGTAGTCGCACACGCCGGGCTCGTCCTCGAACCCGTCCACGCACTCCAACCCCAGCCGCGCGCACGCAGACGCGCAGCCCGTCCCGTCTTCGAAGACCACCGCGCACTGCGACGCGTCGCCCGAACAGAACGTCCAGCCCTGCGCCGTCGCCTGCGACTCGCACGCTTCCGCTGTCGGAACGGCCGCGTCCGGTGCCGCGTCTCGCGTCGCGTCCTGCGCGGCGTCCCGTGTGTCCGAGGCGTCCGGAGCCGCCGCGTCGGAGCCGCCCGAGGCGTCCGCGGTGGACGCGGCGTCGGGCGCCTCGGTCGAGTTTTCGGGGTCGCAGCCCACGCCCGCCAGAATCAATACGAGCGCGGTGAGCGCGAGCGGTCGCGTGGATTTCGTTCGTGTATTCAGGGTGTTGGGCCGCATCAGGCGAGGTGTGGGGATGTGATGCATCAGTCTAGGCGGATTCCGCTCGACGCACACGCGCGATGTGCTCCTCGTATGTCCTCGCCAGTCGCTGCGCTCGATGCGACTGCGCTGCACGTCCTGCACGTCTTACCCGACCTGCACGCTCCGCCCCATCGGACGCCAAACCGCCCACGCCCTGGTGACCGTCTCATGCGGCCCCGGGCGTCTTCGTGTCTGGTCCGCGTCGTGCAGGGCACCCACCTCGTCCCCTATGTATCTCGATACAGGAGAAGAGATGACCGCGAACCTCACCGTCCCGTCCGCCCTGCTCATCGCCGCCGCGATGCTCACGCTCACCGCGTGCCCGCTGGGCTCCGAGCCGAACGAACCCGCCAACAACGACTCGACGCCCGACGCCGGCGCCGACGCCGACCCACAGGACGACACCGGCGACCCCGAGGACACCGGCGAGGCGGACGCGCCGGTCACGTGCGTCGCCCAGCACGCGTCTCCACAGACGCTCGCGCTCGGCGCGGCCCCCACCTCGGTCACCTGGACGCTCGCCTGCGACGCCGAGCTCACGCCCGACGCGCTCGGCGACGCCATCACGTTGACCCCCGCTGGCGAGGAGGCCACGCCCCTCGAGGTCACCTACGAGTCGGTCGAGTGCGACCCCGACGCCGACGTGTTCGTCTGCGCGCTCACGCTCTCCGGCGTCGAACTCGGCGACCGCGAGGCCCCCGGCCTCGTCCGCTTCACCCTGGACGCCGGCGACGCGACCGCGCGCGTCGACCTCGCGCTCCGCGCACACGTCGGCGCAGAGCGGCTCGCCGAGCTCCAGCGCCCCCGCGACCTCATCGCGCTCCCCGAGGGCTACGCCGACCGCGGGATCGCCACCCGCGTCGCCCAGACCGAGCGCGGCCGCGTCGTCTCCGGCTCGATGTGGTCGGAAGGAGGCTCCTCCATCGACCTCTTCACTGTCTCGCCCGACGGCGCCGTCACCGTCCACACCTCGATCGAGGCGCCGGCGGGCAGGTTCTCGCGAACCGGGCTCGCGAGCCGCGCGCTCGGCCAGGGCGTCGACACGATGTGGTGGGGCTTCGACCCCTCCACCGGCTCCTTCGTCGGCGCGTCGATCCTCGTCGACGCCGACGGCGCCGACGCGTCCGTCTCTTCGTTCGACTCGTCCACCTACCGCGGCCCCGCGCTCGCCAAGGTCGCCGACGCGACCGTAGAGGTCACCACCGTGGCCGGCGCCCAGCGCCTCTCACTGCTCGCCGTCGCGCGCACCGAGCGCGACACCGCCGCCCTCGTGCGCGCCGTCACGGGCGAGGGCCTCACGCAAGTCTCGCTGGAGCGCGAACTCGACGCCTTCGCGGGCAACGCCGTCGCCGGCCTGGACTCGGGCCGCTACGGCCTGCTCGCCAGCGCCGACATCCTCACGGGCGCCGACGCGCCCGCCGCGCTCGCCTGGTCGATCGACCGCGCGGGCAAGCTCTCCGTCTCCCCGCGCGCCGGAGACGGCGCCTCCAGCGTCACGCTCTCGGGCGTGGGCGCCTCCGACATCGTCTCACTGCGCCGCGTCGGCCGACACGTCCTCACCCACGTCGCGCCCGAGTCTGGCGCCGCGCGCGTCCTCGTCCTCCCGACGGACGACAAGGGCGAACTCGGCGACGCGCTTGAGCTCGACCTCCCGGCCGGTTTCGCACCCGAACTCGGCGCGTTCGTGCCCCAGGGGCTGTCTCTTATACACATCTGACGCTGCCGACGATCTACTCTGTGTAG
>CAJXPN010000786.1 GCA_913058025.1 uncultured Myxococcales bacterium
ATCAGCTCGTTCATCGTCTTCTCCTCGGTGCGTCTCGTCTCGTCTGCCTCCTATCCAATACAACCTGCGTGCCAACTCTTGAAAACCTGGCGATGTAAACACAAAGACCATTAAATACAACACCTTGTGCGAATACACATCGCCAGATAGAGCCCCTCAAGGCGCCCCTTCACAGACGTCGAGTCACACAAGCCCCACACGTGTGGCGTGAATGACACGCCTGCGTGTGTCCCTCACACCACACGCCTGACGAGGCCTGGCGGACTCGCCAGGCGCGCTCATCGAGACCAACCGCTCAAGACGTCTCGTGTGTTGTCTCGTCTGACGTAAGGGACGTCGGCGGACGACTCCCGGCCGCTCGTCATCCACCCGTTACGGAAGAAGTCGAACCGCAGGTGCCAGCACCCACCGACCCGACGGAAGAGGATCGGCGGCAGCAGTGGGCGTAGGAGGCCAAGAGTCCTGTCGACGCCGATCATGTCTCGGGGCACGACGTCGGCGTACGACGCCGCCGCGAAGTGAACGGGCGCGAGCCTCTGCTCCGAGAGCAGGTGCAGCCTGTTCGACTCGACCACGAAGCGGGAGCGATCGATGAAGACCGACTGACCCATCAACATGATCGCGGCGGGGAGCACACGCGCCATCGCCTCTCGACGCGCCTCGACGTACGCAGCCACCACCGCGGGGTCCCTCATCGGCTCGTCGACCAGGCCTCTCAAGGACGTGTACTCACTGACCCGCACGGGGAACTCCAGGGCGTCGCGCTTCTGCCCAGGGCGCTCCGGTGACGGAAACAAGTCCTCATTGTCCATCTCGTAGGTCGCCGACGCGCCCTGGGAGACGCCGGCGAGGAACCTGGGTACCCAGCCCATCTCGGGCCGCGCCATGAGGACCTCGCGCGCGCAGAGCCTCCGGAACGGCTCACCGCCGAGCTTGGCGTTGAAGTGGTCGAGGAGCGCCAGCGCCGCCGCTTCCTCGAGCGCGCCGCCCTCGAACCAGTAGTCGTAGCCATTGGCCACGAAGTGCACGCCCTCATAGGTCTTGTGGACGAAGGGCTCCTCGGCCACTGGCTCCGGAAGCCGCCCCTCCCAGCGCGCACGCGCCACGCGGTCGTAGGCGTCGTGCTCGTGGACGGAGAGCCCCGGCTCGAACGCGCACTCCCCGGTGAGGTACGTCGCGCGCGCGAACAGACGCCCGAGCTCGGACGCCTCGACGACCTCGTCTCCCTGCTCGTACACGAGCTCGGTGCGCAGGAAGAACTTGGCGCCCTCGCGATACGCCTGACCCTCGTGCTCCTCGCGCTGGTGGAACACCACGCACGTCATCGCATCGAGCTCGTCGAACGCGACCTCGCCGACCCTGAGCGCCGGCGACGCCGCGCCCCCCGTCACGTACAGCAGCACCGTGTAGCGCGAGACGTGACCACGGGCAGTGTCCCTGTAAGGCGTGTCCATGTGCGCGACGAAGGGCGCGTCACCCGGCTCGAAGCGCGACGCTCGAAACACGGGGTTCACCCCCACGAGACCGCGCGTCATCTCCCTGGGGAGCTTCGCGCGCAGGCCGCGCGTCAGCGCGTCCGCCAACGCCTCGGCGTGGAAGATCATCCTGCGCCCGCCGCGCTGCGTCGCGTTGAGCGGCGCCGTGTAGAGGTCGGACGCGTCGATCGACTCGAGGAGCTCCCGCGGGCCGCGCACGCCGAGCGTGTAGACCCCCTGCGCGTGACGAACGGGGCCGTCGAGCTCGCACGCGACGCCCTCGAACCACGCGTCCAGCGGCAAGACGTGCTCGAAGCTCCTGAAGTCGAGCTCCGTCGGGTCCAGGAACACGCCGGCGAAGCCGGGCCGACCAGGCAAGGCGCATCGCGCGCGCGCGTCCTCGGGGAGCACGCCGAGTTCGACCACACGCAGCGCTCGCCACGCACCCCCGGGGTGTGACGACGCGAGCAGCCCGGCGCACTCGAACGGGTCCACGGGCGTGACCACGTCGGCCGCCGCGCGCACGACCGCGCGCGCGGCGTCGCCACGATCGCGCGCCTCGAAGTAGCCCTCGCGCAGCCTCGCCCCGAGCGCGCGGCGCGCGGGCTCGCTCGCGCGCGCCCAGCTCGCCGCGGTCAACGTCTCGAGGTTCATGCGGCCCTCCAGTATGCGGTGATGTGTCCAGGGAGCGTCTCGGAGCCAGCGAGCGCCGCGGCGCCCCGCTCGCCGACGTCGTCGGCGTACGCGCTCAACCACTCGAGCGAGGTGAGCCACGGCGAGCCCGCGAGCTCACGCGCGCCGCGCTCCCCCAGGGGGTTGTAGCGCAGGTCCAGCCGCTCGATCGACGCGACGTACTCGCATGACAGGAACTCGGTGAGGCCCTCCCCGGTGATCCTGTTTCGCTGCGCGCGCAATGATTTCAGGCCACGCAGCAGCGGGGTCCCCGCGAGGACCCCGAGGTCGGAGAGGCCGTCGTGGCGCACATCCAACACCCGGAGGCTCTCCATGTGGGGTGAGCGGGCGATCACGGCGAGCGCTGTGTCATCGAGCCCAGAGAAGCCGAGCCGCAAGCTGTTGAGCCCCTCGCCGCTCCACCCGGCGATGAGCTCGACGTCATCGCGCCCCATCGTGAACGCCTCCAACCCGATGTGGCGTACCCCGGGGTGACAACGCGCGAGCTCCTCGAAGTCTTCACGGCCGAAGCCACACTCGAACGCCTCATGGAACAACGCGTTGCATAGTGTGAGCTGCGGAACGGGGAGGCCCTCGTAGACCGCGCGGGTGAGCCAGGCGCGGCGAGCGGGGCGCGCGACCTCGTCGGGCCAGGACCGCAGGTGATCCGAGAGGTAAGACACCACCGGGTCGTCCGGCGCGCGCTCAGCGTCCCCGAGCAGACTGCTCAGCCTGCGAAAGGTAGAGAGGCTCGGGGGATGTGCCAACACGCTACGGTATGGCCCGAGATCTTCTCCAGGCATGAGCTCGCCTCCTGCGGCGCCACCAGAAACACCGGCGCCCTCACGGCGGGAGGCGAACCCTCCCCTTCACGCGCCTGCCCCCTGAGCTTAGACGCACCTCGAGCGCGAAGTCATCTCGAGTGAGCGCAGAGTGCGCCACGCCATCAGTCGTGACCGCGGGGCCAAGAAACGAAGAACCACCGGCCTCTCAGTCCGAGAGGGGCGGTGGTCGGGGGGCAGCGTCGCGGGCGCGGAGCTCAGAAGTCGACGGCGACCTCGACCTCGAGGTTGGCGTTGGCGTACTTCTGCT
>CAJXPN010000787.1 GCA_913058025.1 uncultured Myxococcales bacterium
GATCGTCGGCAGCGTCAGATGTGTATAAGAGACAGGTGTGGGCGCGCGGGCCGCGTGGGCGAACTCCAAGAGAGAGGGAGACGCATGAACAGGTTCATGATGCTCGCGCTCGCCATGTCCTTGCCGCTGACTCAGGCGTGCGACGACACGAACCAGATAAAGGAGAAGGCCGCGTGGGTGTGTCAGCACACCCGGATACTCGACGAGGTGCACGTGCTCGACCTGCACCCCGAGACGCACCCGATCCGTGAGTACGTCGTCGACGCCGACGTCGACTTCACGGAGCGCAAGCTCGACGGCGAGCTCGCCGAGCTCCGCCGAAAGGGCGGCGGGTGGGACATCGCCTACGAGCGAATCATCATGGCCACGGGGCGAGTGGCCACCAGCAACGCGTCTTGCGAGGTCGACTCGCTTGAGAGGATCGCGCTCGGGGAGCGCTACCGGGTCGAGCTCACGCTCGAGCAGGAGTTTCCGAACACCGGCGCCCCGTTGGAGCGGGTCGTCAGCCAGGCGATGAAGCGCGTCCTCAACGAGAAGGGGTTGGGCGACCTGGTGGTGCTGGTGCTCTTCAGAGACATCACCTCGATGGTGCCCCCGCAGGCCGAGGTCGAGGCGATCTTCGAGGAGGAGTGGGACCGCGCCAAGGTCGTGAAGAAGCAAAAGAAGGTGTCCTTCGACATGGTGCGTGAGGACGGCGTCTGGAAGGCCGAGCTCGACCTCCGGGTCGAGCGCGAGGAGCCGGAGGCCGAGGTCGTGGTCGAGCAGGACGACGGCGCGCAGGAGGCCGAGGCGGCCGAGGCGGCCGAGGAGGTCGAGCGCGCCTGGGAGCAGGTCTCGCGGAGGTGGAGCCAGGAGGTCGAGGAGTCGAGGGAGCAGGTCGAGAGGTCGCGCACCGAGGACGTGGTCCGCGAGGAGATCAGGAGGGAGGTGCGCAGGCAGTCCAGAGAGGTCCGCGTGGTCCAGGGCGACCCCGACGAGTCGAGGGCGCTGCGCGAGCGGATCGAGTCGCTCGAGCGAGAGGTCCGCAGGCTCGAGCGCCGGGACCGGTTCGACGGCTTCGACGACGACATCGACATCGAGATTCGCTTCTGAGTCCACTGGCTCGGTGGGGGCGGGGCGTAAGCGCGCTCGGCTGGCGCGTCGAACGCGCCGGTGAGATGATGCGCGGGCGAGAACGAAGGAGCGCCCTTGAGAGGACCCGTCATCATCGACCTGCTCGTGGTCGCCGCGCTCGTGGTGGGGTGCGCGACCGCGCCGGCGCCCGCGGCGCCTGCGGCGCTTACGGACAGCGCGTTCGACGAGCGCCGTGACCTCGACGGGGATGGGGTCATCGACGAACTCGACGCGTGCCCCGCGCAGCCCGAGGACGTCGACGACTTCGAGGACCTGGACGGCTGCCCCGAGGACGACAACGACGAGGACGGCTTCGCGGACGCGGAGGATCGCTGCCCGATCGACCCCGAGTCGGTCAACGGCTACCTCGACGACGACGGCTGCCCAGACGACCTTCGCGAGCTCTACTGCGACGACTGTTCGTTCACGCGCGACGGCCCCATCGTCCCGGTGGTGCTCCTGTTCGCGCCCGACGACGACATCCCCCGAAGGTCGGGCTACGAGTCGCTCGACGACGTGGCCGAGCGGGTGTCGAAGAGCTCGAGGGCGCGCGTCGAGGTCGTGGGCCACGTCGCCGTCGAGACGGAGGACTCGGACCCGATGCTCCTGTCGACCAAGCGCGCCGAGATCATCAAGCGGTTGCTCATGGACCGTGGCGTGCCCGAGGGGCGTATCAAGGTGCGCGCCGAGGGGGCGAAGAGGCCGCGCGTCTCACCGGCGTCTGACGGCGCGGCCGTGCTCAACGACAGGGTCGAGATCTTCGTGCGCTAGCGCGGCGCCGCGAGCGTCGCCTCGAGCCGTACGGTCTCGCCGTCGCGCACGACCTCCAGCGCGACGACGTCGCCTGGAGCGTGCGCGCGCAGCGCCTCGGCGAGCGCGCGGAGGTCGGCGATGGGCGCGCCGTCCATCCCGACGATGACGTCGCCGGCCCTCAGGCCCGCGTCCAGCGCGGGGCTGCCGGGCTGAACCTCACGCACGAGCGCGCCGGACTGGTCCTCGGCGAACCCCGGGATGGTCCCCAGGTAGGTGCCGTAGCCGCCCGAGTGCGCCTTGGCCGGGGCTTTGGCGGCCTCCAGTGACGTCACCATGCGCGCGTCGATCGCGCTCCGCTGACGGATCGTGGCCGCTAGCGGTGGCGTGAAGGCAGGCGCGTGGGCGGCTGACGCCAGGTCGAGCACGAAGCGGAAGAGCATGGACGTCGAGTCGGCCGAGGCCGGGAGCTCCGAGGGGAGCCAGAGGCGCAGCGCCGGGACGCGCAGCGCGTGGAACGCGTCGAGCGAGCCGCCCGGCGCCGCGACCCCCGCGGTGTGGAGCTCGAGCGGAGTGCTCAGGCCCGACTGCGCGCGCCGCAGCGCCTCGGGGAAGGTCCAGCCGGAGCGCGCGCCGTGGGTCAACGCGCGCATGGAGGGGGACGCGTCGACGTGGACCGCGGCGACGACGTTCGCGCCAGCGAGCACGGAGACGATCGCCGCGGGCGGCGCGTCCGAACCCGGCGCCGGCACGTAGCCGAGCACGTACACGTCGCGTGTGCGATCGGACGCCGCGAGCGCCTCGAGCACCTCGACGACGACCGATGGCGCGTACGCGGGGACGAAGGGGTCCGTCTCACCGGTCGGCGGGCCGCTGGGGTCGTCCAACCGGACCATCAGCGCGATCGACTCGGCGCTCGGGCCGTCCGCCTTGGCGGCGAGGTACCCGAGCTGGTGGGCTCCCAGGCTGACGATGACCACGGACTCTGCGGTGATTCCGGTGACCACCCCATTTTCAGTGTCGAACCCCAACATTGGCCCGTCTGTGACCCCCCGGTCTCTCTGAGCGTCGGTCGCAACGGGGATCGTGACGGTCTGCTCGTACCGGTAGGGGACGGAGAGGCTGTCGCGGGAGGGCGCGGGCTTGGCGCCGGCGACGCGAAGCTGCTCCTCGAAGCGTGACTCGGACGCGGCGAGCGTGTCGGTGCCGAGCCCGCGGTGGTTCATCACGTGGTCGAGTGAGGCGGAGTCGGGCGCGAGGGTCGTGGTGACGTCGGCCGCGCTCAGGTGCGTGGTGCGAGAGACGAGCGTGGAGGGCTCGATCTTGGCCCTGTCTCTTATACACATCTGACGCTGCCGACGATCTACTCTGTGTAG
>CAJXPN010000788.1 GCA_913058025.1 uncultured Myxococcales bacterium
TACACAGAGTAGATCGTCGGCAGCGTCAGATGTGTATAAGAGACAGCATCGAGGACGCGCTCACGCGCGCGACGGAGCCGCTGGCCGAGCTCGTCCGTAAGGAGGTCCTCTCCGCGGAGAGCCGCGCGGACGCGAGCGCGCGCACGGCGACCGGTAATGTGTCGTTCCAGGTGGCGGCCGCCAACGGCAAAACCCTCGACCCTGCGGAGGCTCCGGAGTGGCTCGCCGACGTCCTCGCGCTCCCGGCGGCGCACGTGAGCGACCCAAGGCTCGAACACATCGTGTGGCCCGCGGTCCGGCTCGCGGGCTCGGGCCTGCTGCTCACGCCAGACACGCTCTCCAGGATCAGCGCGGTGTTCCGCGCGGTCAACACCTCCACGCACGACCAGGCCAACCGCCCGGTCGCGCTCGACGAGGCCCAGCGCGCCGACGCCAGACGCGCCAAAGAGGCGCTGGGCGCGCTGCGCGACGCCATCCTACCGGTCGACGCCGACGCGCTCTGGTGCGACCTCTTCCACCACGCGCCGAGCCAATGGTCGATGTGGTCGCTGAAGTTTTTGGGCGGCCCGAGGGCCTTCGAGCGTGCCGGCCAGCTCCTCAGGCGAGACTCCCACGCCGAGCCCTCCGACGTGGGCTTCGCCTTCATCAGCGCGATGCTACGCCAGCGCGACGACCCGCGCGCGTGGGCGCACGTCCTGAGCGTGGAGCGCCTGGGCCGCAAGAAGAAGGACGACTGGATGGGCTACACGGTCCGTGACATCTACCAGGACCTCGAGGAGCGCCACGGCTGGAGCGTGCGGCGCGCCGACGCCAACCTCGCGCCTCCTTTCGGCCTGGAGGCTGACGGCGCCGCGCGCTTCGACTACGGCGGGCGCGTCGTCACGCTGCGCGTGGACGCGTCCCTCCAGGTCATCGTCTCCGACGACACCGGCAAGGTCCACGCGTCGCTCCCGGGCGCGCGCAAGGGCGAGGACCGCGCCCGGGTCGCGCTGCACAAGAAGCGCATGAAGTGGATGCGAGGGATCCTCGGGCGCGCCATCGAGGAGGCCAAGGAGCGCTTCGAGGACGAGCTGTGTGACACGTTCTCGCGATCGCTGGGCGAGCTGCGCGAGCACGTCCTGAGCCACCCATGGAAGCAGTTCTTCGTGCGCTCGCTCATCTGGGGAAGCTACGACGGCCTCGAACTCGAACACACCTTCCTGTGCGACGCCGACGGCAGCCTCATGGGCGCCGATTTCGGCACGCTCGAGCTCCCCGACGACGCGATCGTGCGGCTGGTCCACCCCTCCGAGCTCACCGACGACGCGCGCCGCGCGTGGTCGCAGGTGCTCGCCGACTCCGAGATCCTCCAGCCCTTCGCCCAGCTCCAACGCGAGGTCTTCACCGCCCAGGACTGGGCCAGCGAGAACGATCGCTTCGGCGCCTCGTCGCTGGGCGCCAAGGAGGCGACCTCGAAGCGGCTGCGTGACCAGCCACGCTGGGAGCAGATCCCAACGCGTCACTCCACGAGGTACGGCTCGATCTGGTTCGCCCAGCGGCGCTTCGACGCGCTCGGGCTGTGCGCGCGGCTTCTGTTCGACGAGCGGCAGTGGGACTTCCCCGTCGAGGGCGAGCTCGAGCGGACGCCAGGGCTCTACGTCTTCCGCTCCGCGTCGGCCAAAGACCCCACCGACTTCAGCAGAGTCATGCTCGTCGACCCCTCAGAGCTCCCGCCACGGGTCACCTCCGAGCTCCTGCTCGAACTGCGAGGTTGAGCGACGCGGCCAGGCGACGGCTTGGAGATTACGCGGGCGTGGTATAGGACGGATCATCATCTTTTCCAGCAGCGCGTGAAGGACACGATGGCCGACGAGATCGTGGCGTACGAAGACCCCTTCGAGGGCCTCCCCGCCTACCCCGACTCCCGCGAGGCGTTCGAGGCGTGGGCCGCGTGGGGCGAGCGACAGCTCGCCGGGAAGCGCGTGCCCACGATCGCCGCGCCCACCGAGGAGCTCTCCCCCACCGAGCGCGCCCGGCACATCGTGAGCTGGCGGGCCGTGCTCGCGGCGTGGGCCAAGAACAAGTCCGTGGCGCCCGACGACGCGCCGGTCGTCGCCCACCAGTTCCTGCTCGGCGCGCCCATCGCCGGCCCCTTCGCCACGCTCGCCGCGCGCCGCCTCATCGACGCGTCGATGGCCGTGGGGTCGACCTCGACCGACGTGATGTACCTGTGCGCGGCGTTCGCCTGGCCGCTGCGCGACACCGACCCCGAGCGCGCCGAGCGATGCTGGCGCTACCTGATCCACGCGCCCTGGCAGACCGACACGCCCAGCGTCAAGGACATGCTGCTGGCCGCCGAGCACCACCACGCGCTCGACGACGGACGCTCGCTGCGCGACCTCGCCGAGGCGCGCCTGGAGGCGGGCTCGACCGCCTCGGCGATGGCCGTGCTGGAGGCGTCCGCGCTCATCCAGTCGCGCCGCGAGTCGATCCACCAGATCACGAGCTACCGCGACTTCGTGACCGCGGATCAGGTCCACGGCGCCAACGAGGGGATCGTCCGGCTGGCGATGCTCTACGTCGAGCAGGACCGCGACGAGCCCCACGTCCGCGAGATCATCAAGCGCGCCGCCGAGCTCACGCGCTCCTTCCACCTGATCGCCCACGTCGAGGGGCGCGTCTGGGACCGCACCATCGACGAGGCGTACGCGTGGAGCGAGTCGGTCTCGCACCCGCGCCAGGTCGACGACGAGGTCGCGCGCGCCATCGACGCCGGGCAGCCCCACCACGCCAGGAGGTTGGCCGAGGCGATCCTGGTGCGCGCCTACGTCCGGCGCTGGTACGGCTCGGCCCAGGAGCACGTGCCGGCGGCGCTCGAGCGCTTCCAGCGCCAGCTCGCCAAGCAGATCGTGCCCTCCGACCCGATCGCTCGCCGCGCCGCCGAGCACCTGGCCACGCTCTACGTGCGCACCCAGCACGTCACGCAGCCCGCGCGCCACTTCGTCCACGACGTCGCCGGCTCGCTCGCCTTCACCGGCGAGGGCGCCGCGCTGCGTCCGATCAAGGGGGAGCTCGAGCGCTTCTTCAACCTCTCCGACCCCTACCACGTGCTCCGGCGAGACGCCGAAGGGCTCGCGGCCAACGCCACGATCATGAGCGACGACGAGCGCCGCGCCTCCGACGAGGTCCAGCGCTGGTTCTCCGACAGGTTCCGGCGCGAGAACCCCAGGCCTGTCTCTTATACACATCTGACGCTGCC
>CAJXPN010000789.1 GCA_913058025.1 uncultured Myxococcales bacterium
GGTCGAGCGTCGGGCCGCCCCTCACCGCGAAGGTCCCCTCGAACCTCAACGTCATCCCCGCGCCGCCCACGCTGTCGATCAGGCCTCGGCCGCTCACACCCACGCGCTCTCCCCTACTCGCGCGCTCCTTGGACAACCTCGAGATGAACGAGCGCTGAAGCGACAGCCTCACCCCCTCGAGCGCACCTCCACGATGCGCCGCGCCACCCTCGAGCTCGTTGACCAGCTCGAACGACCCCTCGAACACCCCCTCCTGCACGCCGAACGCGCTCGGTGAGATCACGAAGTTCGCCTTGTCCCTCACGCCTCCCCACTCCAGCGGCACGCGCGCGCCGACCATCGACCGCCCGCCGAGAGCACCAGCGGTCACGACCGCCCAGCTCTTCCCCTCCTCGGGCCTGAGGAACGGGCCGCCCGTCACGGACACGCGCTCCCCCGCGAACACGTCGCCAGACGGCGCCACGGACACGCTCGGCGATGGCGTCGCCTCGATGCGCCAGGTCACGCCAGCGAGCGTACCCTTCGCCAGCGCGCTGTCGAACGGATCGCGCGCGGTCACCGTCACCTCACCATCGAACACGCTCCCGCCCGCGAGCTCACCCCACAGGCCCTCGCTGACGGGGATCTTCACGACGAGGTCGCCCGTGTCACCGCCCACGCGCGACAGCGTCGCGTCCTCCACCCCGAGGTCCTCCTGCGCCACGTACGTGTACGCGATTGCTCGACCGTCGATGCTCCCCTCCACGTCCACGAGCGCGCTCGTGGCGACCAGCCGGGAGGTGCCGATCAGCCTCACCTCGATCACCGACGTCGGCACCAACGCGCGATGCTCCGACGACAGCTCCACGCGCTGCGCGGACACCACGACCTCCTCTGGGCCCCCGCAGCTCCACAGGCACGCGCACACACACGCCACGACACACACGATCTTCGAACCCATACGCCTCTCCTGATGCCTCGCCGCACGTCCTGACCCACGTTCCACCAACCCAGAGCACCAATCAAGCGCACGTCCCCGGAAACCGCCGCCGAAAAGTTGTGACCAACACGGAGCACCCGCGCTCTCTCTTCCCGAACGCCACGTAGGCGTCGACAGATCGCATCGTTTTAGATAGAGCGTTCGTCGTCATCCGACATGAACAATTCAAGACTACACGACCCTACATACGGAAGGATCGAAGACACCATGCGCACCCAACTCCGCTCACTCGCCACGCTCGCGATTCTCGCTCCCCTCGGCGTCATCGCGCTCACCTCCACCGCCGCAGCCCAGGACGAGACCGTCAAGAAGGGCGACTTCGTCGACGACAAGGTCGCCGCCGCGCAGCAGGAGGCCGAGGCAGACAAGTCGGGCTGGGACGCCTCGCTCTCCGTCGGCGCATCGTTCAACCTCATCGACAACCGGAACGTCGTCGGCCAGACCGACGGCTCGACCTTCACCGCCGGCGGCACCCTGGTCGGTGGGCTCGACTACACGTCGGAGTTCCACAACATCGACCTGAACCTGAACTTCAACGAGACGTTCACGCAGACGACCGCGATCGACGAGTTCGTCAACACCGCCGACCTCCTCCAGCTCGACGGCGCCTACTACTTCAAGATCCCCAACCTCGACTGGCTCGGGCCCTTCGCCCGCGCCGAGCTCCGCACCAGCGTCTTCCCCGGCTACGACGCCCGCGCCGTCGATCGCAACTACAACGTCACGCCCAACGACGGCGGCGAGGTCACCACCGAGACCACCGACCGCTTCCGCATCCGCGACCCGTTCGCGCCGATCTTCCTCAAGCAGTCGATCGGAGCCTTCGCGCGTCCCATCACCAAGGACTACCTCAAGCTCGAGGTTCGCCTCGGCGGCGGCGCGCGACAGGTCTTCGCCGACGGCCAGTTCGCCGTCACAGAAGCCGCCGCCACCGGCCCCATCGCCATCAAGGAGCTCTCCGACTTCAACCAGATCGGCGCAGAGGCCGCGATCATGGCCTCCGGCGCGTTCCAGAAGAAGCGGATCACGTACTCCGCCTCGCTCCAGGCCCTCACGCCGTTCTACAACTCGGTCTCGACCGAGGAGCGCGGGCCGCTCGACCTCACCGAGGTCGAGTTCGACGGCAAGATCTCGCTCAAGATCGTCGAGTGGGCCTCGCTGGACTACCAGCTCCGCGTGCTCCGTCAGCCGCTGCTCATCGACGACATCCAGGTCCAGAACAACCTGCTCCTCACCTTCGGCTACACGCTGCTCGGAGAGTGATCTCCGCGTCCAGCGCACCGTATCGACATCATTGAACATACAGGGCGGCCAGAGGCCGCCCGACACAAGAGAGTGAAACCATGGAAGATTTTCTCATCGGGCTCGGCCTCAGCAAAGAAGCCCTCCCCCTCGCGCTGACCTACATCACGCGCGTCGGCTCGGCCGCCCTGCTGCTCATCGTCGCGCTCATCCTCTCCGGTGTGGCCCGCTCATGGACCACCGCCGGCCTCAAGAAGATCAACTTCGACCCCACGCTCACGAAGTTCCTCAGCAACCTGATGCGCTGGTTCGTCCTGCTCGTCGCCGGCCTCGCCTGCCTGAGCATCTTCGGCATCGAGACCACCAGCGTCGCCGGCGTCCTCGCGGGCGCCTCGCTCGCCGTCGGCCTCGCCTTCCAGGGCACGCTCTCGAACGTCTCCGCCGGCGTCATGCTCCTGACCTTCCGCCCCTTCAAGATCGGTGACGTCATCAACGTCGCGGGCCAGACCGGCGGCGTCGAGGAGATCAGCCTCTTCACCACCACGATGAACACCCCCGACAACAAGCACATCATCGTCCCCAACAGCGCCGTCTTCGGCGCCACCATCACCAACATCACCCACAACGACACGCGCCGCGTCGACATCAGCGTCGGCGTCGACTACGACGCCGACATCGACGAGACCCGCAAGGTCCTCGAGGGCGCCATCAAGAACATCCCCTCGCGCAACCCCGACGGCGCGCACCAGATCTTCCTCAGCGGCCTCGGTGGCTCCTCCGTCGACTGGCAGGTCCGCATCTTCGGGCCCACCGACAAGTACTGGGACATCTACCAGGAGACGATCAGGGCAACCAAGAACGCCCTCGACGCCGCCGAGATCGGAATCCCCTACCCCAACGTCGTCGTCCACAACGCCGCCACCGACGCCGCAGCCGCTGCGGCCTCCAAGCAGGGCTGAGTCGCCCACACGACCCGTCTGCCGCACACGAAGCGCGGCGAGGCTCCCGATGGG
>CAJXPN010000790.1 GCA_913058025.1 uncultured Myxococcales bacterium
ATTTCTGCCTGTCTCGTGGGCTCGGAGATGTGTATAAGAGACAGGGAGCTGGACGCGGTCGCGCTCGTCGCCGACGAGGCGCGAGAGCGTGGTGTGGGAGAGCTGGGTGTACTGCTCGAAGGAGCCGCGCTCCTGTACCGAGGAGAGGGAGAGCTCGGTCTCGAAGCCGACGGTGAGCCCGGGGAGCTCGAGGTCCCAGAGCAGGCTGCCGAGGTCGTCCTCGGGCGGGAGATCGCGATCCGACTCGAGCATCATGAGCGCGACGAGCTGCTCGAGCGCGCCGGGCGTGAGCTCGGGGTGTAGCGAGACGGACCGGGCGCCGCTGACGTAGAGGTCGTATGAGATGTGAGAGAGCGGCGCGTGGTCGACGAAGAATGGCTCGCTGGCGCCCTCGACGATGAGGCCGAAGGGCCGGACCTGGAAGGAGAGGACGCCGACGTCGCGCGAGGCGACCTCGAAGAGCGCCCAGGACTCCTCGAGGCGAGCGTGCGCCTCGGGGGAGCCTGCGCCGCGCTCGAGCATGACGGAGGCGGCGCCGGAGAGGGACTCGAAGAGGTCGCGCAGGTGCTCGTGGAGCCTGGAGATGGCGACGTCGTCGTGGGTGGCCTCGGCGGCGAGCGAGGAGACGCGCTCGGCGCCGAACATCGGGGTGTGGCTGGGGTTGAGGGTGTTGGCGGCCTCGAGCATGTGGTGGAGCATGACCTCGGCGCTCTGCCAGCGGTCGGCGGGGTCCCAGGCCACGGCGCGGTCGACGAGATGGACGATGTGAGCGGGCAGGCCGGGCGCGCGCGGCGCGAGCGAGGGCGCGGGCGTCGAGGCTGCGAGGACGAAGGTCTCGTCGCCGGTGCGGCCCTCGTGGAGGTACTTCCCCGAGAGCAGGTAGTGCATCGTCGCGCCGACGGAGAAGACGTCGGAGCGGGCGTCGAGGGCGTGGAGGCGGCCCGTGGCCTGCTCGGGCGACATGAACGCGGGGGTGCCGAGCGCGGTGCCGTCGCGGGTCAGGTGGACGCCGTCCTCATGGAAGCGCGCGACGCCGAAGTCGAGCAGCTTGATGACCCCCTCGTCGGTCAGGAAGATGTTGGCCGGCTTGAGGTCACGGTGGATGATCCCCGCGTCGTGGCAAACCTTGAGCACCTCGAGGACCGGGTCCATGTACGTGAAGACCTCCTCCGGGCTCATGGGCGACTCGAGTGTGGACATCATCTTCGCGAGCGTGTCCCCCTCGAGCAGCTCCATGACGATGTAGCACTCCTCCTCGTCGGCCTCGCTCGTCGTGAAGATCTTGAGGACGTTGGGGTGGGCGAGCTGCGAGAGGATGTGGTGCTCGCGGAAGAAGCGCTGCTTGACGATCGTGGAGTGCAGGAAGCGGTGGTGCATGACCTTGACGGCGACGCGGCGGCGCTGCCGATTGACAGCCCGATAGACCGCCGCGGATGCGCCGAGGCCCAGGATCTTGACCAGCTTCCACTCGTCTCCGATGACGAGCCCGAGCCGACCTTTGATCTCTTCGACGAGTCCAGGATCCAAGGTGGGTGCGCTCCATTCCCAATGCGCGAGCCGGGCGCGCGCGAGGTGGGATGTCTTGAGGGAGGAGAGGAGGTAAGGTATCCGCCAGTTGGGAGCGTAGCGAATGCGCAGAGAGGCTGTCAAAACGCATCGGCGTCGAGGCGACCAGGCGCGTGACGCGAAAGGACGGTGAGGTGACCGAGGTGGCGACGATGAAGCGAGCGTTTGCGGTGGTCCTGAGCGCGTGTATGGGCGCGGGGTGTCTGGGAGAATTGAGCGAGCGCCGGGTCGACGGTCAGGGCGCAGACGCAGGGTCTGGCGCCGACCTCGGCCAGGAGGACGCGCGCGACACGCCGGACGTGGGCGTCGACGCCGGCGCCGACGCTGCGTCCGACGCCGACACCGACGCAGGCACCGACGCGGGCACCGACGCCGGCGAGCTCTCGCCCTTCGGCCTCGACGCTCGCCCGGCCAACCCGACCTGCCTGGCAGGGCCTCGCCCGACCACGGACGCGGCGGTCACCCTCGAGCGCGCGCTACCCACGCACACGTTCAGCTCACCGCTGGGCCTCACGCAGCACCCCTCGCTCGACGACGTCTGGTACGTGCTCGAGCAGGGAGGCCGGGTGCGGCGCGTCGAGGGCGCTCAGAACACGACCGTGTTCGACATCGGCGGCGAGGCCGGGTGGAGCGCCTCGGGCGAGCGGGGGCTGCTCGGGCTCGCGTTCCACCCCACGGACCCGGAGCGCGCGTTCGTCTCGTACACGATCCAGGAGTCGGGGCAGCTCCGCTCGCGCGTCGACGAGGTCCCCTTCGACGGTGACGCGCTCGACGCGTCTCGCCGTGAGCTCGTCTTCGCGATCGACCAGCCGTACAACAACCACAACGGCGGACACATCGCGTTCGGACCCGACGGGATGCTCTACGTCGCGCTCGGGGACGGCGGCTCGGGGGGCGATCCGCTCAACGCGGGCCAGGACACCACCACGGCGCTCGGCTCGATCCTCAGGCTCGACGTCGACGGCGGCGACCCGTACGCGGTGCCGGCGGACAACCCGCTGGTCGGGACCGGGAGCGTCCCCGAGATCTACGCCTGGGGGCTGCGCAACCCGTGGAGGTTCAGCTTCGACCAGGCGACCGGGGTGATGTGGGCGGGGGACGTCGGCCAGAACGCGCGTGAGGAGGTCAACGTCATCGAGCTCGGGGGTAACTACGGCTGGAAGATCTACGAGGGTGAGGACTGCTTCGGCGGCAACCCCGAGTGCGGCATGCGCCCGGACCTCGAGGAGCCCGTGGCGACCTACCCCCACAGCGAGGGCAAGTCGATCACGGGCGGGTACGTCTACCGCGGCGAGTCGATCCCCGCGCTCGAGGGCGTCTACGTCTACGCCGACTACGTCAGCGGCAGGATGTGGGGGCTGTTCCCCGACGGCGTCGACGGCAAGCTCGAGCCCCGCGTGCTCTCCTCCGACGTCGGGTTCAACGTCTCCGCGTTCGGTCAGGGCCGCGACGGGGAGGTCTACATCCTCGACTACCGTGGCGGCCGGATCATGAAGCTCGCGCCGGGCGAGCCGGTCCCCGACCGGGTCGACGCGCCTCGTGAGCTCACGGACACGGGCTGCGTGGACGCCTCCGACCCGAGCTCGCCCGCGCCGGGCCTCATCCCCTACGAGCCCACCGCGAAGTTCTGGTCCGACGGCGCGCTCAAGCGACGCTGGATCGCGC
>CAJXPN010000791.1 GCA_913058025.1 uncultured Myxococcales bacterium
ACGAGATTTCTGCCTGTCTCGTGGGCTCGGAGATGTGTATAAGAGACAGCTACCTCGCCGAGGCGCCCGCGAAGGTCGCGTCGATCCAGAAGCCCGCCCCCGCCGTGACCGAGCGCGAGACTCAGCCCGCGTTCTTCATCGCTGGCGGCACCGACCTCTACGTCCAGCGCGGCGAGGAGCTCCCCGACGCGTTCGTCGAGGTCCTCAACCGCCGCGACGGCTACGAGTACATCGAGGTCGACGAGGACGACGTCCGCGTCGGCGCGCTCACGACGTTCGAGGACTTCGCCTCGGACGCGCGCATCCAGGCCATGATCCCGTCCATCAAGGACGACATGGCGCTCATCGCGTCGCTGCCGATCCGCAACCGCGCCACGCTCTCGGGCAACCTCGTCAACGCCTCGCCGATCGGCGACATGACGAACCTGCTGCTCGCGCTGGGCACCCGCATCGCGCTGCGCGCCGAGGCCGGGAGCGAGCGTGAGCTCGCGCTCGAGGACCTCTACATCGGGTACAAGACGCTCGCGCGCGAGCCCGAGGAGCTCGTGACCGAGCTCCGCTTCCCGGTGGTCGCCGACGGCGACCTCGTGAGCTTCGAGAAGGTCTCCAAGCGGGCCTGGCTCGACATCGCCACAGTGAACTCGGGCGCGCGGCTGCGCGTCGAGGGCGTCGTCTTCACGTTCGCAAGGCTCTCGCTCGGCGGCGTCGCCGCCGTGCCGCTCTACCTGAAGGGCGCGTCGGCGTGGCTGACCGGGAAGCCGCTGAGCGCCGAGTCGGTGCGCGGGGCGATCGAGGTCGCCATGGGCGAGATCTCGCCCATCAGCGACGTCCGCGGCTCCGCGCAGTACAAGCGCGCGCTCGCCAGGCAGCTGCTCGCGGCGCACTTCATCAAGCTCTTCCCCGACACGCTCACGCTCGACGACGTCGTCGACGCGCGCTTCGGCGCAGCCAAGGAGGCCTCACCATGAGAAAGCACTACGACGCGATCCATCACGTCCGCGGCGAGTCCCTCTACGTCGACGACGTCGCGCCCCCCTCGGACATGCTCCACCTGGCCGTCGTGGGCTCGCCCGTGGCAAAGGGCACCCTCGACGGCGTCGACGTGACCGCCGCGCTCGCGCTCGAGGGCGTGGTCTCGGTGCTCACCGCCTCCGACATCCCGGGTGAGAACCAGATCGGCGCGATCATCCCCGACGAGGAGCTGCTCGCGGCCTCCGAGGTCGCCTACATCGGGCACCCCGTCGCCATCGTCATCGCCGAGACCCCCGAGCTCGCGCTCCGCGCGGCAACGCTCGTCGAGGTCTCCGTGACCGCGCAGACCCCCGTGGTCTGTCCCCGCGAGGCGTACGCCAAGGGCGACCTCATCTCGCCCGCGCGCACCTTCGAGGCGGGCGACGTCGACGACGCGTTCGCCAGCTGCGCCCACGTCGTCGAGGGCAAGTGCGACATCGCCGGGCAGGAGCACCTGTACCTGGAGACCCAGCGCGCGCGCGCCACCCCCGGTGAGGGCGGCCGCATCCAGCTCTACAGCTCCACGCAGTCGCCCTACGCGGTCCAGAAGGCCGCCGCGCGCGTCCTCGGGCGCCCCGCGCACATGGTCGAGGTGGACGTGCTCCGCCTCGGCGGCGGCTTCGGCGGCAAGGAGGACCAGGCGACCTGTTGGGCCTGCTTCGCCACGCTCGCCGCGCACCACACCGGCCGCTCCGCCCAGATCGTCCTGAACCGCGTGGACGACCTCCAGATGACCGGCAAGCGCCACCCCTACAAGGCCGACTTCAAGATGGGCCTGAGCGCCGAGGGGGACATCCTCGCCTACGAGGCCACGCTCTACCAGAACGCCGGCGCGAAGGCGGACCTGTCGACGGCCGTGCTCGAGCGCAGCCTCTTCCACGCCACCAACGCCTACCGCATCCCGAACGTGCGCGTTCACGCGGCGAGCTGCCGCACGAACCTCCAGCCGCACACAGCGTTCCGCGGGTTCGGCGGGCCCCAGGGCATGTTCGTCGTCGAGTCGGCGCTCTCCGAGGCCGCCGACGCCACCGGCATCCCGCGCCACGAGCTCCAGCGTAAGAACCTGCTCGTCGACGGCGACACGTTCCACTACGGCCAGCTCGTCGAGCGCGCCCGCGGGGAGTCCACCTGGGACGACGCCGCGGCCGCGTTCGAGCTCGACGGCCTCTTCGAGGCCGCCGAGGCGCACAACGCCAAGGGCGGCCTGACGCGCAAGGGCGTCGCCGTGATGCCGATCTGCTTCGGGATCTCGTTCACCAAGACGTTCCTGAACCAAGCCGGCGCGCTGCTCCACGTCTACGGGGACGGCTCCGTGAGCCTGTCCACGGGCGGCGTGGAGATGGGCCAGGGCGTGAACTCGAAGCTGCGCGACATCGCCGCGCAGGCCCTCGGGATCACGAACACGCGCATCAACCTCGAGGCCACCAACACCACCCGCGTGGCGAACATGTCGCCGAGCGCCGCGAGCGCGACGACCGATCTCAACGGCAACGCCACGCTCGCGGCGATACGCACTCTGCTCGGGCGCCTCCACGCGCTGGCCGCGGAGCGCCTCGGGCTCGACTCGACCGACGGCATCGAGATCGTCGACGAGGTCGTCCACGCCCACGGCGAGCCGACCGAGTGGACCTGGGAGCGCCTCGTCCTCGAGGCGTACCTCTCCCGCGTGGACCTCTCCGCGCACGGCTTCTATGCCACGCCCGACCTCAACTTCGACACCGACACCGAGACCGGGCGACCCTTCGCCTACCACGTCTGGGGCTCGTCGATTCACGAGGTCACCGTCGACTGCCTCCGAGGCACCTACACGATCGACTCCGTCAAGATCACGCACGACCTCGGCCGCCCGATCAACCGCGTCGTCGACCTCGGCCAGATCGAGGGCGGGCTCGCGCAGGGGCTCGGCTGGGTGACGCTCGAGGAGCTCGCCTACGGCGACGACGGGCGCCTGCTCTCCTCGGCGCTCTCGACCTACAAGGCCCCCGACGGCGACTTCATGCCGCCCGTCCACGTCCGCTTCACCGAGGACCCCGAGCCCACCGGCCCCTACGGCTCCAAGGCCGTCGGTGAGCCGCCGCTGATGTACGGCATCGGCGTCTGGTTCGCGATCCGCGACGCCATCAAGGCGTTCGACGCCGACGCCCCCGTCGCCTACGACTCGCCCATGACCCTGTCTCTTATACACATCTGACGCTGCCGACGATCTACTCTGTGTA
>CAJXPN010000792.1 GCA_913058025.1 uncultured Myxococcales bacterium
TCGGCAGCGTCAGATGTGTATAAGAGACAGGTCAGAAGGAGCGGATCGTGTCGAGCACGACCTGGTTTCCGTCGGCGACCGAGGTCTCGCGGGTCACCGACGTGTTCGCGCCGGTTCGCCACGCCTCGACCTGGGCGAACGTGTTCGTGTCGAACCCGCTCACGAGCAGCACGCCCTTCATCTTCGAGGGGACGGGCGCGGGCTCGTAGGCCGCCAGGTTCCACAGCACGACGTCGACGTGGCTGATGAGCGCGCGGTAGATCTCGACGGCGATCTCGAGCGGCGGGCGGCTCAGGTCCACGTTCATTCGCTCGATCTCGGCGCGCAGCGCCTTCGGGACGCCGCGCAGGCCGTCGAGCTTTGCGGCCGGGTGGAACTGCATGTCCGAGAAGAACCACAGGCAGTCGGGCGGCGTGACCCGGTCGTTCTCGCGCAGGTACGCGATCAGCTCCATGATCGCGCCGAAGACCTGCGTGCCGCCCATGCCCTGGCGAAGCTCGGGGCGCTGTGAGAACGCGAGCGGGGACTCCCTCCGCTTGCGCTCGGCCATGTACAGGCACTTGCCGCCCGAGCTGAACGACGCGCCCAGGTCGCTCGTCTCGCTCATCAGCCCCGTGAGGCAGAACGCCGCGTCCTGGGGCGTGATCGAGCTGAACGCGCCGCCGACCTTTACCCAGGTCATCGACGCCGAGGCGTCGGCGATCCCGAGGTGTCGCCCGGAGGGCAGCTTCTCGGCGGACCGCTTGAACACCTCGTCGAACACGTCCCTGCGCTTGGGCACGGCGCGGTAGGCCGCGTAGACCTGGTGCGGCCAGATCTCGGAGAACCGCCGCGAGCGCGCCTCGTCGATGAGCGCGCGCGCCCGGATGCCCGCGCGATCCATGTTGCGCACGTTACGCATGAACGCCATGTCGCCCAGCAGGCCCTTCGTCTTCAGCAACGCCGTCCAGATCGCCTTGTTGCGCGCCTTGACCGTGCGCGGCGCGCCCTCGGCGTTCGAGCCGAAGTGCCCGAGCACCTGCTCCCAGGTCACGCGCGCCTCGCGCACGAGCCCTCGGAACTCGGGGTCCATCGCGAAGCCCTTGGGCTGACGCCACAGCGAGCGGCGAGCGCGGGTCATGGGCAGCCGCTCCACGAGCTCCCCTCGCTGGCGAGAGGGCGCGTGGAGGTAGCGGCCCACGTCGAGCGCGAGCTGCCCCGCCTCGCCGAGCTCCTCGAGCTCGGCGCGCACGATCATGATCGCGTCGCACAGCCGGACGTCACGCTTGCTGCCCGCGTACTTCATGAGCTGGTACTCGTCGAAGCTCGCCAGCGCTCTGGCGACGCCGCGCCTGGCCGACGCCGACATCGAGCCCATGCGAAGCGTCGAGTAGTGCTCGACGAACGCGCAGACGTCGTCGGGGCGATGGCTCAGGCAGCGCTCCACGTAGACCTCGTTGAGCTCGGTCTCGTCGGTCAGCGCGTCCAGGATCGCGGGGACCAGCGAGCCCTGGATGCGGTTGCCCTTCCCGAGCTTGGCGTCTCGCATCCACGCGCCGTACTTCCAGGCGAATGCGGGCTCGACGCGCCAGGCCGCGAGCAACGCCTCGGCGAAGCGCTTCACCTGCTGCTGCTCGCGCTCGTAGAAGCCGTCGGTGAACAGCGCCGAACCGAACGTGAACGTCAGGTGGATGAGCGGCTGCTCCGAGGTGTAGCTGTAGGCGGCGGCGCCCTCGTAGGTCACGGAGTTGGTCGCCTTCAGGTCGATGAGTCGAAGTCGACGGGCCATGGTTCTCTCTCTTGTGTCTCGTCCTCGCGCGCGCCTCCCTTGGGTCGGCGACCTGCTCGGACACCGCGAACCCACAGCGGACGTTGGAGTCCATTGGGTCGCGTGGTTGTCTTGACTCGTCAGGGCGCAGCTCGAGCGGGCGCGGCGCCTCGTGGGCGTCGCGTCGTGTCCCTCGTGTCGTGCATCTGGCGATAGAGATGGCAGGAATCGAACCTGCTCCTCCGCTTCCTAATCGAAGTAAGACGTCCAGGCCGGTCGGACCCCATCTAAACGGCGCTCACCATGAGCTTCATCTCTTTACTCGCGCGCCCCGTTCGGGCGGGCGAGAGAGCAGGGAGAGGGATTCGAACCCTCGCGTTGCTGCTTAACAGGCAGCCGCTCTACCGCTGAGCTATCCCTGCGAATCGGCTCCTCCTTGGGCTCCGAAGGAAGTGTGGGTGCTGGCCTGTGCGCCCACGGGTTCAAGGTCGAAGTAAGACGTCCAGGCGGTCGGACCTCCGTAAATCACTCAGGAGCTCGGATCGACTCGGCTCGTGAGAGGCTCGTCGGCGAGATCAGGCCGGGGTCGGCATGCGCCGATCCCCCTGAGTGCATGCGCGCCGTCCCATGTGAACACGGTGCTGCGCATGTGCCACCCCCTGCGCCCCACGTCTGAGGTGGTAGCGGGTCGAGAAGTGGGAGCGAGGGCAACGGGATTCGAACCCGTAATTCCGGCGTGAAAGGCGAAGTAAGACGTCCAGATAGGTCGGACCTCAATCGGTGTCTTGGCCAGTTAGACTATACCCTCGTGGCTGCCACGCTCCGCCTCTCATGGAGAGGCGAGGCGCAGCAGGAGCTGATTTTCAAAGACACTCCATATCCATGAAGTGAAGGCGAGTGACGGGATTCGAACCCGCGACCTCCCGTTCCCAAAACGAAGTAAGACGTCCAGATGGGTCGGACCTCAAGGCGCTCTAACCGCTGAGCTACACTCGCCGTATGTGGCGTCGGGCTCCATCGTCCCGACGCTACATACTACCGCACACCACGTGCCAACCATTCCACGAGGCCGCCTCGGTGGCTTCGTGGTGGCTTCAAGTGGTTGTTTTTGTTGCGTTTTGGCTGCTTGGGTCGGGCGCGCCTCGGAGGGTGGCGTGCCCGTGGTTCTTATCCGGTAGGATAAGATTTTATCTCGAGCGTGCCGCGGCCTGGCTCAGTGCTTCATCCGGTCGTAGTAGACCGTCCAGCTCGAGACCTGGTTCTCGTCGTCGATCGCGAAGATGACGCGGGCGTCGGGGAAGCCGTGGAGTGACTTGCCCGATGCGGTGGACATCGAGACCTCGGGGGCGCCGTAGCGCGTGAAGACGTCGGCGCCGGGGGTGCCCAGGCGGACGCCCTTCGAGCTCTCTCCCTCGTAGCCCTTGGGGACCTGTCTCTTATACACATCTCCGAGCCCACGAGACAGGCAGAAATCTCGT
>CAJXPN010000793.1 GCA_913058025.1 uncultured Myxococcales bacterium
CGTGAACTCGCCGAGGCCGGCGTCATGACCGCCGTCCGCGGCGAGTTCACGCGCTCGAGCGGCGGGCTCTCCGGCGTCCGCCACGTCCTCGAGCAGCTCCTCGGCGTGGAGGACTTCCCCAACGACTCCATCGCGCCGATGGTCTCCTCCAGGCTGCGCCGCTGGGACTTCTCCGAGGAGGAGATCGACCTGTGCGTGCGCCTCGTACAGCCCCCCTCCGACGAGGACGACCTCAGCTCGATGCTTGGCTCCGAGCGCACGCTCGCCGACCAGGAGCGCGTCTTCTCCATGATCGAGCGCGTCCTGCGCCGCGCCTCCGAGGAGCGCGCGCTGCTCATCATGCTCGAGGACATCCACGACGCCGGCGACTCCACGATCGGGCTGCTCGAGCACCTCGCCATCGGCCTGCATCTGACCCCCGCCCCCATCGTCATCATCGCGTCCATGCGCACCGAGGAGCTCGAGGACCTGCCCAAGCTCATGCAGAGCCTGGAGCGCCTCACTCGCTTCGACTCCGAGGACGTCGTCCGCATGACGATCCCGCGGATGCCCATGGATGAGGCCGCCGAGCTCGTCCTCAAGCTCACGCCGCTCGACGACGAGCTCGCCGCGCGCATCGCCCAGCGCGCCGAGGGCAACCCCCTCCACATGCGCCAGATCCTCCAGTTCCTCCAGGAGGCCGGCAAGCTCGAGTACTCCTCGGGCCGCTGGCAGCTCCAGTCCGACGTCCGCCTCACCCGCGAGATCCCAGACGAGGTCGCAGACCTGATGCGTTACCGCGCCTCCCAGGTCTGCCGCCAGTACATCGACCCGGAGGCGATGCGCGCGCTGCTCGACCGCTGCGCGGTCCTCGGCGCGCGCTTCTCCTACCAGCTCCTGCGCGCGATGCTCATCGCCGAACCCGGCGAGCCCTGGCTCGGGAACCTCGACGCGGTCCTCGAGGAGCTCCTGAACAAGGGCGTCCTGCGCGAGGTCGGACAGAGCGGCGAGGACATGCTCGAGTTCGACTACGGCATGATGCGCGACGTGCTCTTGACCGACCTCTCCGGCAGGCGCACCCAGCGCGTCCTCCACAAGATGGCCGCCGAGGCCAAGATCCAGATCTGGGGCAGCCGCATCAACGAGCGCGCGCTCGAGATCGCCGCCCACTACCGCACGGCCAAGGAGCCGCGCGGCGTCTACCGCTACACGCTCAAGGGCGCGCGCGTGATGCTGGGCGCCTGCGAGCTGCGCCGCGCCATGGAGCTCTTTCGCGAGGCCGAGGAGATCACCAAACACCTCGACATGGCCGACGCGCAGGCCTTCGGCCCCGCGCCCGCGACCGCCACCTCGCTCACCGGCGACCAGGTCGCGCTGCACATCGCCGACCTGGAGCGCCGCCTCGGCGAGTACGAGTCCTCGCGCGCCGGCTACCGCAAGCTCGTCTCCAGCAAGCAGACCGACATCGCGCTGTGGGCGCGCTGGGGCCTGGGTGAGCTCTCGCTCAGGCAGGGCGAGTACGACGACGCGGTCTCCTGGTTCGACTCCGCGCGCCGTGAGGCGATGACGTCCATCCAGTTCGGCGCGGAGAAGCACTCCGAGTCCGCCGCCGACGTCGACGCGCGCGGCCTGCTCGGGCTCGGCTCGATCGCGCTCCTGCGCGGCGACCTCAACGCCGCGCTCCTCACCCTCGAGGAGGCGCTCGACCGCGCCCAGAAGAACCAGGACAAGCTGCTCGAGGCCGACGCGCTGCGCGCGCTAGGGGAGGTCTCCTGGCGAAAGGGCGAGGTCGACCGCGCCGACGTCTACCGCCGCCGCTCCTTCATGCTCGCCGAGAGCTTCGGCGACCGCGAGGGCATCGCCCAGTCGCTGCTCTACTCGGCGTCCTACCTCGTCGAGGTGGGACGGCCCGCCGAGGCTCAGGCGCGCGCCGAGACCGCGCGCGACACCTTCGAGGAGCTCGGCAAGCGCCACCACGTCGCGCATTGCCTGATGATCCTTGGCATGATCGCGTGGAACCGCTCCGACAACAAGGACGCCGCCAAGACCTACCGGCAGTCGCACCGCTTCTTCGAGATGTTCCGCGACAAGCGCGGCCTGACCGAGTGCAAGTTCCAGCTCGCCGCGCTCGCGCTCTCCATCCGGCGCCTCTCCGACACGCAGACCCTCATCCGCGACGCGCTCGAGGGCTTCCGCGCCATGGGCGACCGACACGGCGAGGCGAACTGCTGGGTCGTCGTGGGCCGCCTCGAGCGCGAGCTCGACCACCACGTCAAGGCGAAGCGCACCTTCCAGGAGGCGCTCACCGTCTACGACGAGCTCGGCGACGCACGCCAGCGCGTCTGCGCGCTCGCCTGGCTCACGCTCGCTCGCTTCGAGTCCGAGGACTTCGAGGCCCACGCCACCCTCGACATGCTCGCCGAGGCGCTCTCCCGCACGCACGTGGCCGCCGAGCCGCTCGCCGTCGCGCTCGAGGCGCTCTCCGAGCGCATGACCGGCGAAGACCCCGCGCTCGCCCTCGAGTTCGACACCCACGCCGAGCGCATCTGGCAAGAGCTCGGGCGCCCACTCAAGGTCCACAGCTGAGCGATCCCATGTCAGACCTCCCGCTCATACCGTTCGCGCTCACCCCCGCGCGCAACCTCCAGCTCCTTCACCTGGGTGGCTTCGCGCGCGCACCCGAGGTCGTCCTCGTCGACGACCCCGCGCGCGGCGACTTCTGTCGCCTGCTCAACCACACCAACAACCTCGCGTTCGGCGGCGAGACCAACATGGGCATGCCCCCGTGGGTCATGCTCGACTGCGGGATCCTGTCGTGCGCGATCGTGGGCTTCGCGATGCGCCGCGAGGACCTCCCCGACGGCCTCGCCGACGTCATCGGCGTCCCCGACGGCTACGACGACCTCGTCCCCGTCTCCGAGTACTGCGCCTGCCCCACGCTCGAGCCCCACTCCGTGAGCGGCTTCTCGCTCCAGGCACAGCTCACCGGGCACGGCGTCGCCACGCGCACCAAGGCGCTCTCGCTGGCGATCTACGGGTCGCGCTCACAGATCGGCGTCACCCAGTTCGACAACCCCGCCATCCGCGTCCACGCCAAGCTCGGCCCGATGCAGATCACGCTGCACCGCCCCAGCGTCCACACCCACGCCGCCAACAGCTTCGCCTACCGGCTCGAGCTCCCCGACCGCGCCACTCTCGTCGCCATCGCCGACGGCGAGCTGCGCGCCAACGTCTGCCCCAGACC
>CAJXPN010000794.1 GCA_913058025.1 uncultured Myxococcales bacterium
ACGAGATTTCTGCCTGTCTCGTGGGCTCGGAGATGTGTATAAGAGACAGTCCCCGAGCAGGTCAGCGAGCGCGTCGGTGAGCTTGTGGGACTCGAGCGCGAAGCGCTTGAGCGCGAACAGGTCGGCCTCGATCCAGGGCTCCCCGGCGGCGGCGCGGCGGCGCGCGGGCTCGAGATCGGGGAGCGCAGCGAGCGCGGCGCGGGCGTCGGAGCGGCGCGTGGTCGTGGCGCGTTCGAGCCAGGTCTGTGCGCCGATCAGGGCGCCGCGCTCGGCGTCCCAGCGTTGTTCTGGGATGGGGACGGGCCGCCTCGCGAGCGCCTTCGCGGCGCGTGAGTCGGGGTCGAGGCGCGCGCGCCAGGCGCGCGCGCCGACGACGCGATCGGTGGTCGGGTCGCACCAGGGGAGGGCGTCGTGGGAGTCGGCCAAGGTGTCTTCAGTCGTCCAGGGGGATGAGCGTGACGCGGACGCGGGTGCCCGCGCGGATCTTGCGCCTGAGGGAGGGAGGGATGCGCACGACGCCGTCCTCGTCGACGAGGCCGACGAACGCGATCTCGGGCGGCGTGTCGAGATCCTGTGGAACCGACGGGAGCTCCATGGTGGCGGGCTCGTCGTCGGGGTCGCGCAAGGAGGCGAGCAGCGCGTCGTTGACGTCGAACGTGGAGGTGTGCTCGGTCTCGCTGACCTCGGATCCCGCGGACTCCTCGGCCCACGATGAGGTGGCGAGCAGGACCTCGTTCGCGCTGAGCACGGAGGTGACGGCGTCGTGGACGCCGCCGCTGCGCTCGGCGGCGCGCGAGGCCTGTATGTAGGCGCGCGGGTCGAACTCGACGGTGTTCTCGGGCATCGAGCCCTGGGGCGGCGGTGCCGTGATCGCGCGGTTCTTGAGCGTGCGCGCGCTCTGCTGGCCTGGGGCGGGGCGCTCGAGGGTGGCCTCGGCGTCGGTCTGGGTGACGATGAGGTGGGCGTGGTCGAGCACGGCCTGTGGGATACCGTCGGGTGGCGTGTCGTCGTCGTAGACGTGGTCGTCCTCGGAGCGGTCGGTGTGCGCGAAGCTCATGACGTCGCGCAAAGAGAGCTCCATGGTCGCGTCGCCGTTGTCCTGGTTGGAGTCGTCGTGGCTCGACATGAGCGCCTCTCTTCATGTTGTCCGCTGATGTGCATCACGGTAGCTGCACGGGTCGTGGCGGGTCAACTTCGCGCGGCCGCGGAGCTCTCGGGCGGCCCTCACGCCGTGGCGCTCGGGGCGAGGTCGTGGTAGCGTCCGGGCATCGTTCAAAGGGTCCTGAATTCCGCGCGCGCGCGGTCTGTCCAGAGAGGTCGCGATGTCCGGAGTGGATGATTCGGTCAAGGAGAGCTCCCCGCTGTTTCGCTTCGATCAGGAGCGACCCTACGTCGTCTCCGAGGTCTCCCGCAGGGTCTACAAGGACTACCTGTCGGGCGCGCGGCGAGACGACGACGCCAAGCTCGAGTACGTCCTCAACGACGCGGCCTATCAGGAGATGGAGCGGCTGGCGACGGAGACGGGCCCGGAGGAGGAGATCCGCCCTCGTGGCTGGTGGATCAAGATGTCGAAGCGCCTGCTGGGCATGAGCGAGCAGGAGAAGCGAGAGGTGCTCCGCCAGCTCGTCGACTCGTACTCCGACGACGTGGCCGGGCAGTTCAACCCGACGGTCTACCGGGCGGCCACGGGCATGCTCCCGATCGGCCTGGGCGTGCTCTTCAAGGCGCAGGACCTCGGCGAGGTCGCCAGCAACATGCCCAACGTGTTCGACAGCTTGCGCAGCCTGCGCGACCTGAGCGAGCGCGTGGTCGTGGACGGCCACGTCGACACGGTCAAGTCGCTCGTGCGCCGCGGGACCGTGCTCTTCGTGCCCACGCACAGCTCGAACATGGACTCGATCCTGCTCGGCTACTCGCTCTTCGCCGCCGGCCTGCCCCCTGTGACCTACGGCGCCGGCAAGAACCTGTTCACGAACCCGATGACCAGCTTCTTCATGCAGAACCTGGGGGCCTACAAGGTCGACAGGCGCATCCGCCACGGCCTCTACAAGGAGGTCCTGAAGACCTACTCGCAGGTCCTGCTCGAGCGCGGCTACCACAGCCTGTTCTTCCCCGGCGGCACGCGCTGCCGCTCCAACGTCGTCGAGCAGAAGCTCAAGCTCGGCTTGCTCGGGACCTCCGTGAGCGCCTACGTGCGCAACTTGCTCCAGAAGGGCGAGGACCAGCGGATCTACATCTGCCCGATCACGATCAACTACAACCTCGTGCTCGAGGCCGAGTCGCTCATCCGCAACCACCTGCGGCGTGAGGGCGGCTCGCGCTACCTGCTCGAGAACGACCCGTTCAACCAGCTCCCGATGATCGTGCGCTTCGCCATGAACACGATGCGCATGGAGTCGACGACGATCCTGCGCTTCGGCCAGCCCTTCGACCCGTTCGGCAACCGCGTCGAGGCCGACGGCGAGTCCTACGACTCGCGCGGGCGCCGCGTGGACCCGAAGACCTACGTGATGAGCGCGCGCGACGGCCGCGTGATGTTCGACGACGCGCGCGACCGCGAGTACACCCGCCATACCGGCGGCGTGATCCAGCGCGCGTTCCTCGAGAACACGGTCATCATGCCCACCCAGCTCGTGAGCTACGTGCTCTTCGAGATCCTGCGCCGCAGGTTCCCCCACTGGGACATCTACCGGCTGCTGCGGCTGGGCGGCGAGGAGGTCGTCTCCTGGGAGGAGCTGCGCGCCGGCTGCGCCGCGCTCGTCGACCAGCTCCGACCGCGCGCCCTCAAGGGCGACTTCCACCTCTCCCCCTTCATCTCCGAGTCCAAGCCCCAGCGGCTCGCCGAGGCCGGCGTCGACTACATCCAGATGTACCACACGCCCTCGCCCGTCTCGTTCCACGCGCAGGGCATCCTGCTCGACCGGCTCGACGTCCTCTACTTCTACTCGAACCGCCTGCGCCTCTACGGCATCGACGACGCCGCCTGGCTCGCCAAGGTCCCCGAGCTTCCTTTTTAGTGGGCTCTTTCTTGGTCCTGGCTCGCTCGCGCTCGCGGCGGACGGCTCGCGGGAGGCTTCGCATTGAAGGGAAGGTGGCTTTAGGAGGGGAGGCAGGCAGATGACTGATGGTGGATAGGCACACCTTGTCATGCTGTTTCTTGGTCCTGGCTCTGTCTCTTATACACATCTGACGCTGCCGACGATCTACTCTGTGTA
>CAJXPN010000795.1 GCA_913058025.1 uncultured Myxococcales bacterium
CTACACAGAGTAGATCGTCGGCAGCGTCAGATGTGTATAAGAGACAGGTTGGCAGCGAGATCGGTGACCAGGACGCGCTCAGCGCCCTGGAGTGGGCGCAGTCGTTGGCGTACCAGGCGGTCCTCTTCGCGCTCATCCTCTTCGGGATGTTCGCGCCGAGGCGCGGCTACAGGCACGAGGCGCGCGACGCCGACGGCGCGAGCTCGGAGCGCGCGCTCGCGGGGATGGGCGTCCTCGGCTGGCTAGGTGGGTTGCTCACGCCGGGGGGCGCGCACGCGCTCGGGGCGCTGCGGCCGTGGCTGCTCGGCGCGACGGTCACGTCGGCGGCCCTCTACTTCATGACGCTGATGAACGGCGGCGAGACGTCGAGCCCTCTCCTGAACCTCTCGACGCCGTCGTTTGGCCGGATCCTGGGCGTCCCGAGCACGATCGTGGACTCGGCGCACGCGATCGACGCGGCGCTGATGGCGTTCGGCTCGGCGTGGTGGGCGTTCGCGCTGGTGAGCCTCATCGTCGGGTTCGTGGCGGAGTACCTGCGGCCCGACCCCGTCGGCCTGCTCGCCAGGAGGCGGGCTGGCCGAGGCGACGCCGAGGCCAAAGAATCTGAGGCCGCGTGAGGAGCCGCGAGATTCAGGTGGTCCGCCCCCTCACTGTATGTTCGAGCCATAGAAGAACAACCACAGCTCTATCCGACATGGAGTTTCGTATGAAGCGCGCGTTGTTGTGCCTGGTGTTCCTCGCGTCCGCGTCCGAGGCGAGCGCGCTCGAGCTCTCGTTCGACGAGGAGGCCCGCGACCTCGTCGCCGTGGGCGTGCCCGAGGCGCCGGCGGCGCCACCGCAGGCCGAAGGGGTGGGTGCTCCAGATGAGGAGGCCGCCGCAGAGGCGCACGTGGTGGCTCCGCGTGAGCTGTGGCGCTACCCGAACGTCTACCGCTCCGGGCAGGCCGTCCCGCAGCCGGTGGTCACGCGCGTGGGTGGCGACGACGTCGCCGTATACTGCGTCAACAGCTACCTGTACGAGGCGAACGCGCGCACGGGCGTCGTGGGGTTTCGGCGGCTCTTGCCGGGGACCTGCCTGGGCCTCGCGCTCGAAGGGACCTCGAAGGTCACCGTCACGCTCGACCCCAGGTACCGGACCTTTTACTCGGAGAGGACGAAGCCTCCCGCCGAGACGAGCTCGTTCGAGTACACCATCGGCGAGCACGTCCGCGGCGACGACGTGTTCCCCAGGGTCGAAACGGACAGCTACGTCGCGTTTGCGCAAGCGTCGAACTGGTTGAAGTTCATGGCAGCCGAAGGCGCCCCCGAGGACGACGAGTCGCTGGAATACATAGGCGACGAGCATCGCGAGTGGCTCGAGCGACGCCTGACGTTCGGGGAGGCGCCCGACTCCACGTTGAGCTTCGAGGACTTCGAGCGCGTGATCGCCTGGCGCTCCGAGGCGCCTGAGGGCAAGGCGTGGTCGGCGCGCGTGCTCGCGATGATGGTCCAGGGGAGGGAGCGGGACCCGACCAACCTCTGGTTCCCCTTCTACGAGGGCATGGTGCACTGGGAGCAGGGCCGCAAAGATCTGGCCCTGGCCTCCTGGCAGCGCCTGATCCAGGTCCCACACGACCTCGCCCACGAGACGATCCGAATGCTCCCCATGCTCGCCCGCGTCGGGGCCCCAGGCGCGCTCGTCGGAGGTCTCAGGGAGCACATCCTCACGTCGTTGTTGCGGGGAGGATACGAGCCCGAGCTGAGCCGCTCGCTGATATGGTTGGCGTGCCACTGGAAGACACCTGGCCCGAAGCTCGACCTCTCGAACCCGGAGCACCTGGCGATCGCGGACTCCTACGCCGAAGACTGGTTCGCGCTGACGTGGGGAATGGAAAGCACGCGAGCCGCGCTCGAGGCCATGACGCGCGCGCACCGCGAGGCAGACAACGACGCGCGCGCCGGCGTACTCGAACGCCGCGTCGACGCGCACCCTGGAGGCATGATGGGCGCGAGGCAAGAGGACGTGGAATGGGCGATGTACGCGCTGCCGATCCCGGGCGCGCTCACGATCGCGGTCGCGCTGCTGTGCCTCATCGGTCTGTTGAGGCGGCTGGGCGCGCGCTGGGTGCCCGTGGAGGGCGAGGGGAAGGCGCCGTGGTGGCTGCAGTTCAACCTGCTGTCGACGACGCACCGCGGCGCGCTCGCGGGCATGATCGCGCTGATCGTGGCGGCCACGTACGTGGTGTGGAGGATACTGTTGAACGTCGCGGTCTTAGGGGTGGCGGCCTCGGGGCCAACCAACCTGGACTCGAACCAGCTCGGCTCCGATGAGGTCGGCGCCTACCTCGAAGAGTTCGAGACGACGCCAGACATACTCTTCTACCGCGGGCTCCACCACCAGCACGCCGACAGGACCGATCGGGCGAAGGCGCTCTATGAGGAGTCGGGGACCGCGCGCGCCTGGAACAACATCGGCGTCCTCGCGCACCGCGCCGGAGACACCGAGGCCGCGCAGCGCGCGTGGGCGAAGGCCCTGGAGCTCGACCCCACGCTCGAGGCCGCCGCGTACAACACCCGCGGCGAGGCCACCGGCGAGCGCAGCGCCCGGATGAAGAAGTACGCCCCCGAGCGCAAGGTCCTCGCGCTCCCCACCGCGCGCATGCGCGACGGGATGCACCACGCCAAGGCGCTCGCCCAACTCCAGGAGCAGGGCCTCGGCGACGTGCTGGGCGCGCAGGCCATGCTCGGCGACGAGATGGGCACGTCGGACGCGCTCGGCGTCGCGGAGGTCTTGCAGTCGTTGGCGTACCAGCTGCTCGTCCTCGCGCTCATCCTCTTCGGGTTGCTCGCGCCACGGCGCGGCCACGAGCTCGAGGCGCGCGACCCCGGCGCCTCGAGCAAGGATCTCGTGCTCGCGGTGGTAGGCGTCATCGGGTGGATCGGCGGCCTGCTCACGCCAGGCGGCGCGCACGCGCTCGGGGCGCTGCGGCCGTGGCTGCTCGGAGCGACGCTCACCTCGACGGCGCTCCACCTGGTGACGACCACCCTCGGCGGCCAGACGTCGAGCATCCTCATGAGCGTGTCGACCCCGTCGTTCAAACGGATCCTGGGTATGGGAGGAGGCGCGAGCAGGCCGTCGGGGGGCGCGCTCGATCAGGCGCTGATGTCGTTCGGCGAGGCGTGGTGGGCGCTCGCGCTGGCGTGCCTCGCGTTGGGTCTCTTAGCGGAGTACCTG
>CAJXPN010000796.1 GCA_913058025.1 uncultured Myxococcales bacterium
AGATTTCTGCCTGTCTCGTGGGCTCGGAGATGTGTATAAGAGACAGCCGCTGGACACCGACGGATCGACTACCTAACCTCCCGTACATGCACACGACGCGACGACCCGCGGGCCGACGAGGAGCAGCCATGCGCAGCAGAAGACACACCGCATGCACCGCGCTCCTCGCCCTGCTCATCTCCACGGCCGCCGCGCCCTCCGTCGCACAGCAGCCCTCGCGCGCGCTCGAGATCGAGCTCTCGGCGCTCTTCAACGAGGGGCAGGAGGCGTTCCAGCGCGGCGACTACGCGGTCGCCGCGGACGCCTACCTGGAGATGGCCGCGCTGGACACACAGAAGACGTACTGGGTCGAGGCGCTCCACAACGCCGCCGTCGCCTTCGAGATGGACGGGCGCTACGCGGTCGCCTCGGAGACCCACCGGCGCGTCTACGACGAACGACCCAAGCACCCCTACGCGAGCTACGCCCTCTACCGCTCGGCGGTCACCGCCGAGCGCGCCCTCGACTTCGACGAGGCGATCGACGGCTACACGACGTTCCACAACGGGTTCGGCGACGAGGACACCCCGGACGAGCTCACCGAGATCGGCTTCTCCAACGAAGAGAGCGGCCGCGACGCCCTCGCCTCCTCCGCTCGCCTGCTCTCGTACTCGAACCGCCACGCCGAGGCCGCGAAGCTCCTCGAGTCCTTCGCCACGTCACACCCGAAGGCCCCCGAGTCCCCCATCATGCTGCGGCAGGCCATCGCGTCGTACGGGCGCGCTGGCGACTCCTCCTCGCGGCTCGCGGCCATCGACCTCTTCCTGAAACGCTACGGCCGCAGCGGCGCGCGCCTCGACGTCCTCTCCGTCATGCTGGCGAAGGCGAACCACCAGCGCGACGTCCTGAACTCGCCCGACGAGGCGATGCACACCTACCAACGCGTCCTCGACATCTACTCCGGCTCGGACGCCACGCCTGGCTCGCCTGAAGCACTCCTCGCGGCGAAGGCTCAATATCAACGCGCCGATATCGAGTTCGCCCGCCTGAAAGAGCTCGCGCTCGAGGGCTCCCCCTCACAGCAAAAGAAGGAGCTCGCGCTCCTGCTGATGCGCGTGAAGACGACCACATCGACCTACGAGGAGGTCTACACCCACCAGCACCTCGAGCAGACGGTCTCGGCCGCCGTCCGCGTCGCCCAGGTGTTCGAGCACGCCGCGCTCACGCTCCGCCAGGCTCGCAACACCCACCCCAGGCGCTCGGCCGCCCACGCGACCCACGCCAAGGAGCTCGAGGCCATGGCCGCGCCGCTCGCCGCGGAGGCGCTCGTCCGTTACGCCACCGTCCTGAAGAAGGCACGAGACGTCGGGATCTCGAACGCGCAGACGGTGGAGGCGCTCGAGCGCCTCCACCTCCACGACCCCGTCGCCTATCCGCTCCCTGCGCCAGCAGCCATCCCTCACGTCGAGGAGCGCCAGCTCACGTCGAAGCTGATCTACTCCTACGACCTCAGGTGAGCAGGCTCAGCGGCTCGTCTCGTTCGAGCGACGCTTCGCCACCTTCTTCTTCGAGGCCTTCCGGGTGGTCGTGGTCTTCGTCACGACGGTCTTCTGGCGTGACGGCTCTCTGACCACCGTCTTGCGCACCACCGTCTTCGTCCTCACGGGCTTGCGCGCCGCGACCGACCTCCTCACCACCGGCTTGCCCACGATCCTCGACGACGCCCTCCGCGCGACCTTGCTCTTGCGCGCGACCTTCGCCTTGCGCGCCGCGACCACGGGCCTCGTCTTAACCACCCGAGTGACCGGGCGCTGCGCCACCGCGCGTCGGGGGGTGTTGCATACCTGGGTCGTGGTCGTGACGACCTTGTCACGTCCGCGGCCCGGGGCGTCGACCACCCGCTGCGTGGTGACCGTCTCGCAGCTCCTGCCGTGGTCGTAGGCCGAGGCAGCCGTCGACCCGAACACCACCACACCGAACGTCATCACCGCAGCCATCGCCTTCTTGATTCCCATCGCTTCGTCTCCTTAGCGCCTTCGACGCGTCTGGTTGTTCCTGTGTTCGAGGGCCACCTCTGGGGCGCCTTCAATCACAATCTACGAAGCGGTTGTTACGAGAGTCTGAAGCGCGCGAAGAAAACCCGGCGCGCCTCGCGCGCTACTCGATCACGGCGTCGGTCTTGGCGGCCTTGGCCGGCTGCGGCGCGACCTCGATGAGGACCTCGTTGCGCCTGAAGAACGGGATCGTCAGGGGCGGGTCGTACCCGGCCATGCGCGGCTCGGAGGCCGACACGTAGTCGTTCTTGGCGATCCACGCGCGCAGCTCCTTCGACTTCTGCCCGTACTGCTCCGAGGAGAGCGTCCCGTTGAACCGGATCACGGCCACGCGGCGCGCGGGGAGCTGCTCGAGCTCGACGTCGGCGGTCAGCGGCTTCGGGATCGTCTCCATCGTGTACCTGTCGGGCATCACGAACGACATGACCCAGCGCCCCTGCGCGTCCTGCTCTCGGATCACCGGCGCGGTCATGCCGATGTTCTCACCCGACGAGCCCTCGGCGCTCTGGTAGACCGGCGCGGTCATGCCGATGTTCTCCTGGCTCGCGTTCTTGCCGAAGATGTAGTCGGCCAGGCGCCTGAAGCCGATCGAGCTCGCGCGGTCGTAGCTGTCCGCCTTCACGCGGGTCACCGCCACGATCATCGGCGCGTACTCGCGCACCTCGATCTTCTGACCCTCGACCCGACTCTCCACTGTGTACGCGGGCTCGGGCGTGTCACGCACGCCGAACACCGAACACCCAGGCACCCACGCCAACGCCCCAATCAAGATCCCTGTCACTGTCTTCTTCACGCTCATCGCTGACCTCCTCGGCATGTAACACCCCTGAGATGCGCGCCCACACGACGCAGATGCGTCCGACGTCGCTCTGTGCAACCATCGGCGCCACCACGGACGACACGTCGAGAGGACCCATGAGACACGCACACATCGCGCTCGCTGCGCTCGCGCTGATTTCGCTCACCGGCTGCCCCGCGGACCCCGAGCCGTCACCCGAGGACGCGGGCTCGGACGCCACGTCCGCGGACGCAAGCGGCGACGCCGCCGCCGACGCGTCCGACCCGGGCCTCGCGGACGTGAGCCCCGACGCCGACGCTGGCGAGGTCCTGGCCATCGGGAACGAGCCCGGCCCTGTCTCTTATACACATCTGACGCTGCCGACGATCTACTCTGTGTAGAT
>CAJXPN010000797.1 GCA_913058025.1 uncultured Myxococcales bacterium
GATCTACACAGAGTAGATCGTCGGCAGCGTCAGATGTGTATAAGAGACAGGCCGGCAAGAGCGTCGACGAGCTTTTCGACGACGCCCACCTCGACGCGCTGCTGTGCGCCGACGCGCGCATCGACCCGCACACGCTGCGCGCGCGGCGCGTCACGCTGATGCGCCGGCTCGTGGAGCTGCGCAACATGTTCATCCGGTGGAGGGAGCCCATCGAGGTCCTGGCGCCCGACGACACCGAGGCCGGCGGGCACGTGAGGGTGCGCTACCGGGGCGGGCTGGTGAACATGGACGTGGACGACGTGTCGGAGCGCAACCTCGCGCGCCAGATCGTCGAGCGCGCCGTGGCGCTGTCGGAGCTCGTGGCGGTCTACGAGGAGCTCGCGGTGGGCTGGACGCGCCGCTGGGACGAGAGGAAGAAGAAGGAGGTCGAGTACGTGGTCTACTCGAGCTCGGCGATCCTGTACTGGTCGAGCGACCAGCTCGAGCACGTGCGCGACATGCTCGAGCGTCACCTCGTCTACCTGATGACCGACCAGGAGATCTGCGGCCCGTTCCAGCGCCTCATCGATCTGGTGACGCCGGCGGCCTCGGGCATCCAGCGCGACTACCGCAACCGCAAGCTCTTCGACCTGCGCCAGTTCGTGGAGACGAGCGTGGGCCTGCCCCAGATCATCAACTACACCTGGCACGAGACCGCGCGCTCGCTCCTGAGCTCGCGCCTGAGCTTCGACCCGCGCTTCTGGTCCGAGCACTACAACTACATGTACTTCGGGCAGTGGCACGAGTTCGTGGACTCGAGCGAGCTCGAGCGCGCCGAGGCGATCCGCGACGAGGCCAGGCGCAAGGCGACGAACCTGAACGCGCTCACGCGCTTCCTGCTGGGCAGCGCCCGCTACAACAAGGTCGTCTCGAGCGGCTCGCGCGCGATGCGCACGGGGACCATCGCCTCGCTGCGCTCGAGCGTCCCGCCCCACTACCACTTCCTCGCGCGCGCCTGGCTCCTCTACACCAAGCTCGACGTGAGCGTGCAGCGGGAGGTCGCGGCCGACCAGCGGCTGACGTTCCCGCTGCGTTCGATCGGCAAGCTCGTCGCCGCGCACCCGACCGGGCTCGAGTGGTCGCGGGAGCCTGGCGGCCACGTCGCGTTCGAGTTCTCGCTCGGCGGGCTCTCGGCCTCCTCGAAGTTCAAGCCTGGCAGCTTCGCCTACCTCATCCACGAGACCAGACGCGACGAGAAGCCCGAGCGCTGGGGCAAGGACACCATCGTGATCGGCGAGATGACCTGGGACTCGGGGACCTCGAGCTACCGCGTGGCGGCGCGCTCGCGCGCGTCGAGCCCGAACTTCCTCGACCACGCCGACGCGCTCGACGTGGAGGGGTGGTACCTCTACGAGACCACGGGCGACTACTGGAGCGCCAAGCTCACGAGGACGCTGGGGCGGCGAGGCCTGGACGCGTCGTGGTTGGCCCAGCGGCTCGCGTTCCTGATGAACCTCCTGCCGCCCACCGAGCCGCTGCTCACGCCCGAGCCCCTCGAGTACGACCTCGCCCAGGTCTACATGTACGCGCCGGGCCTGCTCGACGCGGGCGACGAGGCGCGAGAGGCGGTCGAGCTGTCCACGAGCCCCGAGCATGAGCCCGATCCGTCTCAGCGCGAGGCGATCCAGCGCGCGCTGGCCAATCCCACGAGCTGCATCCTCGGCCCGCCAGGGACGGGCAAGTCCCAGACGATCGCGACGCTGCTCGACGAGCTCATCGCGAGGCGCCCCGACGGCCCGCTGCGCGTGCTCGTGAGCGCCTCGTCGTACGCGCCCATGAGGGTGGTGCTCGAGAAGCTCAGCGGGCACCGGTCCGCCGGCGGCAACCCGAGCGCGATCGCCGCGTTGCCCAAGGTCTGGGTGCGCTCCTCGTCGCGTGACCCGCTGGGGGGAGACGTGACCGACGTGCTCATGGCCGGGTCCAGGCTCTTCATCGACGGCGAGCAGGTCTCGATGCGCCCGAAGTCGAGGCTGCACCCGAAGCGCACGCGCCGGATGGAGGACATCCTCCCGGACCGGTTCGTGATGTTCGGGGTGCCCCACCAGCTCGCCAACTTCTTCAAGACGCGCCCCAACGGGACCGGCCAGTTCACCCACATCGACGACTTCTGTTTCGACATGATCCTGGTCGACGAGGCCAGCCAGATGCCCGTCGACCAGGCCCTCACGCTCGTGGCGCTCACGAGGCAGGGCGCGCTCGAGATCGCGCCGCCGACCGACCTCGCGCCCGGCGAGCCGATACTCGAGCTCGCGTCCGTCGCGCGGCTGCAGCCCGCGGGCTTGCGGGGGCCGAGCGGCGCGCCGCTCGGCCCCGACGACCTGACGAGGGTCGTCTTCGTGGGGGACCACAACCAGCTCCCGCCGGTCCAGCAGGTCGAGCCGCCCGAGCGGCTGCGGCCCGTGCTCGAGTCCGCGTTCTCCTACTTCCAGGTTCACCTGGGCGTGACCTCCACCCAGCTCGCCACGAACTACCGCTCTCGCCCCGAGGTCGTCGCCTACACCAACGCGCTGGGCCTCTACGAGCGCCACATCGAGCCGTTCCATTCCGGGCTACAGGCGCTGCCCCCGCTCCCGGCGTCGCCCGAGGGCGCGCCCCGCTGGGTTGGGGAGCTGCTCTCCGACGGCAGGCCGATCAATACGCTCATCCACGGTGGTAGGTTCGACAGCGCGGTGAGCGAGCTCGAGGCGCGCGTCGTGCGCGACGTGGTCCTCGGCTTCCACGCCCAGATGGACCCGAAGACCCCCGAGGACGAGCGGCGCTTCTGGACGAGGCAGCTCGGGGTCGTGTCGCCCCACAACGCCCACGGGCGGCTCGTCATCAGGACCGTCCACGAGGCGCTCATGGGCGCGAGCGCACGCCGCACGTTGCTCCCAGGGGACGAGCTCATGAGGCTGCTCACCGAGACGATCTACTCGGTCGAGAAGTTCCAGGGCTCCGACCGGGACCTCATCATAGCCACGATGGGCATCTCCGCGGTCGATCAGCTCGAGGCCGAGGAGACCTTCATCTACGACCTCAACCGCCTCAACGTGCTGACCTCGCGCGCCATCCAGAAGATGCTGCTGGTCTCGAGCGCGAGCCTGCTCGACCACGTCCCCCGGACCCGCCGCATGATCGGCCCCGCCGCGAGGCTGCGCGGCTTCGCCCACGACTACTGCAACGCCTCCGAGG
>CAJXPN010000798.1 GCA_913058025.1 uncultured Myxococcales bacterium
ACGAGATTTCTGCCTGTCTCGTGGGCTCGGAGATGTGTATAAGAGACAGGCTGCCGGTGATCACGCGTACGGTGCTCTTCAACCCGGTGCTCGCGTGCCTTGCGGGTGGGCGCAACAAGATGCTCGCGGCGAAGGCCTACGACATGAGCAACGCCTCGCTGCGCGAGAGCGGGCTGGAGCTGCACGCGCCCGAGACGATCTGGGACGTGTCGCGCGAGGATGTCCCCTTCTGGATCGAGCGGATGGGCGGCTACGGCGTGGTGAAGGTGCCGTACGCGAACGCGGGGCAGGGCGTGTACACGATCGCGAGCGCGCGCGAGCTCGAGCGGTTCATGGACGCCGAGCAGCGCTACGATCGGTTCATCGTGCAGGGCCTGGTGGGCCACCCGAGGTGGTCGTCGAGGACCTCGCGCGGGAGCCTCTTCCACGTGGGGACGGTGCCGAACAAGCGCCAGGAGATCTTCGTGTCGGACCTGCGCGTGATGGTGGGGGCGGGGCCCGACGGGTTCTTCCCTGTGGCGCTGTACGCGCGCAGAGCACGCTATCCGCTGACCGCGGAGCTCGGCGAGGGCGTGGACTCGTGGGGGATGCTGGGGACGAACCTGTCGGTGAAGCGAGACGACGGAGGCTTCGACACGGAGCCCGAGCGGCTGCTGATCATGGACAGCCGAAACTTCAACAACCTGGGGTTGGGGTTCGACGATTTGGTGGAAGCTTACCTTCAGACGGCGATGGCGGTGACGTCGATCGACGACATGTCGTCGCGTCTGGTGAACACGAAGGGGCAGTTCAGGAGGAGGATGTTCGCGTCGCTCAACCCTGATCCTGCGTTGCTCGAAGAGGTGTCTTGATGGCGAGAACGTTCAGTGGCGAGATAAAGAACATCGAGCGTTTGGAGCTCTCCGAGCTCCCGGTCGGAGTGGAAGGTCGGTTCATGGTCGAGCTGACGCGGGACGGCATGGGGATGCCGGTGCGCGCGCCGATGGTGACGTTGAGGGGCAAGAAGGATGGCCCGACGTTGGGGATCGTGGCGGCGCTGCACGGGAACGAGGTCAACGGCATCCGCACGATCCACGAGCTGTTCGACCGGATCGATCCGGCGACGCTGCGCGGGACAGTGGTGGCGTTGGTCGTGGCGAACGTGCCGGGGTTCCTGCTTCGCCAGCGCGTGTACCTGGACGGTACGGACCTCAACCACATCATGCCCGGCAAGGAGGGCGGGAGCTCGGCGCAGGTGTACGCGCACCGCCTCGTGGACCGCGTGATCTCGAAGTTCGACTACCTCGTGGACCTGCACACGGCGAGCTTCGGGCGCGTGAACACGCTCTACATCCGCTCGGACATGTCGCACGCGACGTGCGCGAAGATGACGTACATGTTGAGGCCCCAGATCATCCTGCACAACCCGGCCTATGAGGGGACGCTGCGGGACGAGGCGATGGACCGGGGCATCCCGGCGGTGACGGTGGAGATCGGCGACCCGCACAGGTTCCAGCCGGAGATGATCAAGAGGACGGTCACGGGGCTGCGCGCGGTGCTCGCGGAGCTCGAGATGACGCCGAGGCGTCAGCTCGCGGCGGGCCCCGAGCCGATCATGTGCGCGAGCTCGAGCTGGATGTACACGAAGGCGGGCGGCCTGCTCGACGTGTCTGCGAGGATGATGCAGCAGGTGGAACGAGGCGACCAGGTCGCGACGCTGCGCGACGTCTTCGGTGACGTGGTCGAGCGCTACAACGCGCCCACGGACGGCGTGATCATCGGCAAGGCGGTGGACCCCGTGGCGCCCACGGGCGCGAGGATCCTGCACCTGGGCGTGATGGTTGAGCCTGGCGAGGACATCGTGGGTCGAGACGTGGCGAGCTCTCTGAAGAAGGAAGGGAAATGAAGGTCGCGGTGTGGGTGAACGACGCCTCCGAGATCAAGCCTGAGCAGACGACGGCGGGGATCATCTCCGAGCTCGAGCGGCGCGGGCACGACGTGAGCGTATGCGGCGTGCGCGGGCTGTCGGTGACGCCAGGCGGCGGCGTGTGGTGCGCTGGCCATGAGGGCTCGCGCGTGGACCTGAGCGACCACGACGCGGTGTGGGTGAGGACGAACCCCGGGCGAGACGCGGGCGCGGCGTACGCGCACGGGGTGGGCCTGAGGTTGCTCGAGCGCCTGGACGCCGAGGGGGTGGTGGTGCTCAACGCGCCGTCGGGGCTCGAGAGAGCCGGTACGAAGCTCTACCTGTGCGAGCTCTCCGAGCGGGTGCGCCCGAGGACGCTGGTGAGCCGAGACATCGATCAGGTCAGGGCGTTCGTGACGTCGTGCGACGGCGCGTGCGTGCTCAAGCCGCTCGACGGGACGCACGGCCGCGACGTGTTCAAGGTGGACGCGCTGGCGCCGTCGAACCTGCGCCAGATCATCGACGTGTTGTGCCGCGACGGGTTCGTGATGGCGCAGCAGTACGTGGCCGAGGCGGGGCGCGGGGACGTGCGCGCGATCCTGGTGAACGGCGAGCCGCTGCGCGTGGACGGGAAGGCGTGCGTGGTGCGTCGGGTGCCGGGGGCCGGCGACTTCCGCAGCAACGTGTCGGCGGGGGGCCGCGCCGAGGGCGAGGTGTGGAGCGACCGGCTCGAGCAGGTGGTGAAGGAGCTCGGGCCGAAGCTGCGCCGCGACGGCCTGTTCATGGTCGGCGCGGACGTGATCGGTTCGAAGCTCGTGGAGGTCAACGTGTACTCTCCCGGCGGCGTGGGGGACGCGTCGAGGTTCTCGGGGGTGGACTTCATGGGCGCGCTCGTGACGAAGTTCGAGGAGCGCGTGGAGGAGGTCAAGGGCGCGCGGTGAGGATGAGCGTGTCTCCCACGGCGAGCTCGCCGGCGCCTGTGAGCAGCGCGTTCTGACCGAGCGTGACCTTGCCGGCGTCGGGCTGGAGGCGCGCGAGCGTGCGGGTGGGCTCGGGGCCTGCGTGGACGCCGAGGTCGGGGTCGACGGTGATCATGACGCAGCGGGTGCACGGCTTGGCGAGGTGGAGCGCGAAGAGGCCCCCTGGGTGCTCGACGCGCGCCCACTCGTCTTCAGCGAAGGGGGCCGCGCCGGGGACCTCGAGGACGAGGTTCGGGCGGAACCTGCGCCAGTCGATGTGGTGCTCCGCGACGAGCGCGTCGACGTGCTCGAGCCTGTCTCTTATACACATCTCCGAGCCCACGAGACAGGCAGAAATCTCG
>CAJXPN010000799.1 GCA_913058025.1 uncultured Myxococcales bacterium
GATGTGTATAAGAGACAGCGTACGCCCGCGCGCTCCGGCTCGAGGGCGCCGAGGGCGTCGAGGTCGCCGCGGCGCGCGGGCTCCTGGCGGTGGTCGGGGACGCGCGGGATCGGGCGGGGCTGCTCGACCTGCTACGCGCGGCGTGGTTGGGGGCGGAGGACGAGGTCGACGCGCCGTGGGTGTTCGAGGCGATCGAGGGGTTCGACAGAGTCCGAGACGCGCGGGCGGCGCGCGAGCTCGTCGGGGTGTGGACGGCGCCCAGTGTGACGCAGGCGAGGCGGGAGGCGCTCGGGCGGCTGGTGAGGCGGTGCGAGGCATGCGCCGAGGTCGTGGCGAGGAGGCTGAGCCTGCCGATGGACGCGGCGGCGCGTGAGGCGATCTGGGGGGCGCTGCTCGGCGAGCTCGTCGAGGGGAGCGAGGCGTGGCGCCGGGCGCTGAGCGTGGAGGCGCTCACTGAGCGGTTGACCGCACGTGACGCGACCGAGCGAGAGCGCGCGGCGGCGGCGCTGGGTCATGTCGTCGTCGGCGTGTCGCGGGAAGGGCCAGTGTCAGCTTCTGATGACGTCTCCTCACCAGGCGTGTCGCGCTGGATCTCTCCATCGCTCATCCTGGCTCGCGCGCCACGCTCGCCACACCGGGCCCATCGTTCCGCTCGCCGCGACGTCATGACACGTCGCGCTCGCTCCACCCACTCCCGCGCACTGCGGGCCGTGATCCGGGGGGTTTCGGGGTCGTCGGGTTCAGAGTACCTGTATGAGCTTCTCGACGTTCCTGTCAACTTCGTCGAGTGGCTCGCCGCCCGTCTCTCCGATGTAGGAGCGGTAATAGTTCGATCCCGCGAACATCTTGAGGGCGTGCAAACGCTTGGGGATGTAGGGGTGGGTCTCGAAGTATTCGGCGAAGCGGCCCACACCTTCCTGGAGCTCGTCGACCTGGCCCATGAACTCCTCCAGGTCGGCCTTCTCGAAGAGCTGCTTGGAGCCGACCGCGAGCTTGAGCATCGCCGAGAGCGCGGCCGTCTCGTTCTTGCAGCAGATCAGGCCCGCGCGGTCGCAGGTGATCTCGGCGCGCCGGCTCCACGAGTTCAGCGCGAGGCTCGCGGGGGTTATGGCATAGCTGATGACCTTGCCTGCGCCGCTCTTCATTATGTCGAGCACGGTCTTGTAGACGACGTGGTTGTTTTGCAAGTGACCGCACTCGTGGCCGATCACGTAGAGGATCTCGTCGGCGTCGAACATCGAGACGAGCCCGGAGTTCAACACGATGAACGACTCCTCGTCGGTGCCGTACGTCCCCGCGTTGATCGACGAGTTGTTCGTGACGTAGACGGTCGGCATCGTGATGTCGAGCGCGGCGGCGCACTGCGCCGTGGCGTCGAAGAGCTCGGGGAACTGGCGCCGCGTGATCTTGACGGCGTTCCCGAGGAGCTCGTTCTTGCGCACGCGCTTGAAGAGCCGGACCATCGAGCGGACCACGAGCTGGACGGGCTTGAGCGTGTCCAGCCGGCGGCGCACCTTGATGTCGCCGGAGAACGCGTAGTCACCGTAACCGCTCCCAAGACCTCGCACCCCGCCGGGGTTCTTCTTGCGCTCCACGTAGCCAGCGAAATCGAACTCGTATGCAGCCATGGGCTCCTCTCGTGAGGTCCTGGGGGGTTCTGAACATGAACAAGAAGTAAACGCGGCGCGGCGCTGTGCCATTCGACGGGGGCATCTTTTGGGTGCCCTCGCCTCGCGGACGAGGCCTCAGATCAGGTCGAGGTCGATGGGCACCGTGCGCTCGGAGTCGTTGCTACGGGCGTCCTCGGCGACCACGCGGATGCTCAACGTGCCGCGGCAGATGATCGGGCCGAACCCGAGCGGAGGCGACCAGTTGAAGCGCTGATCTGCGTCGTCGTCGGTCAGCGTGCCCAGCATCACGCCGTTCGCGCTCGCCGTGACGGACTTGAGGTCCCGATCCGGGTCCTGCACGCGCACCGAGATCTCGCTGACGATGTCGGTCTCGGCGTAGGAGTCCGACGGCGGCGTGCTGCACGACACAGTCGGCGCGTCGATCTCGGGTGGGTTCTCGTCAGAGTCCCCACAACCGAACCCGAGCAAGGACACGAACAACAACAAGCACAAACACTTATGGTACACAGACACTCCTGTCGGGGTGTTCACTCGGTTCCCTCTTCGACGATCGCACGCAGCGTCGCGAGCGTGTTCGCGGGCGGCGCACCTCGGAGCGCGGACTGCAACCGAACGCGATCGACCGTGCCGAGTTGGGAGATGTCGGCGCGCTCGACCGCGTCGACGACGCGCTCGAGCAGGTCGACCTGCTGGATGATCTTCGTGACGGCCTCGGCGTCGAGACCCTGGGGCTCCGGGACCATGGCGGTGAGCGCCTGGAGCTCCTGGGTCTGGGCGCGCGAGTCACGCAGCTCGGCGCCGAGCGCGTCGCGCGCGGCCTCGGCCTCGGCGAGGCTTGCGTGGAGCGCGTCGCGCTCGGCGAACGCCGCTGCGAGCTCGGCCTCGAACGCGGACGTGTCGACCTCGGGCGCCGCGGTGACCTCGGAGGCCGCGGCGAGCTCGACCTCGAACTCGGCCACGCGCGCCTTGAGGCCAGCCTCGTCGGCCTTGTAACGCTCCTTGTCCAGGCGCAGCCGCTGGCGCAGCCCCTCGACCTCGTTGCGCAGGTCACGCAGCGTCGGGCGCTGCTCGTCGAGCTGCTCTCGCGCCCTGGCGAGCTGCGCGACGACCTCGTCGTGGACCTCGCGGACCGCGGAGAGCTCGGCGCGCGCGGAGTCGCGCTCCTCGAGCGCGGCGTCGCGTGACGAGCTCGTGATCTCACGCTCGACCCGCAGCTCCTTGAGTTCGGCACGCGCGGTGTCGCGCTCGGCGGCCAGCGCATCGCGCTCGCTCGTGAGCTGAGAGACCTCGCGGGCGCGCTGGAGGCTCGCCTCGGACGACGCCTCCGTGCGCTCGAAGAGCTCGTCGCGCTCGGTCTTGAGCTCGGCGTGCTTGCGCTCGAGGGCGTCGAGCTCGGTGTTCATCTCGCGGTTGCGGCGCTCGAACTCGTCGAGCAAGCGCTTGTGGCGCTCGAGCTCCCGGCGCGTCGTCTCGGTGTCCTCGCTGGGACGAGACGACGCGGAGCGGGCGCGCTCTGCGTCCTCGAGCGCGTGCGCTCCTGTCTCTTATACACATCTCCGAGCCCACGAGACAGGC
>CAJXPN010000800.1 GCA_913058025.1 uncultured Myxococcales bacterium
TGCCTGTCTCGTGGGCTCGGAGATGTGTATAAGAGACAGCTGGGGAGCTTTGTAACGTGCTGGGATCACGGGATGGGGTTCGCGTGGGAGTGCCCAGCGAGACTTGCCGCCTGCGCGGCCTTCTATGGGCCTCCAGGAGCGCGCGCGTATTAATATGCCTTCGCCGGGCAGTAAGGGCCCTGCGTGGCCTACGCGAGCCCCCAGCGCCTTTTGCACCTCCCAGAACCCTCGCACGGTCGCCCTCGCGAACCCCATCCCATGATTCCTGCACGTTACCCAGTTCCCCAGCGGGGAACGCCGAGCGAAGCGGCGGCGGGGAGGGCAGCCGCCTTGCCTCTTCCAACCGTCGAAGACCCTCAGTCTTCTCCATCCGCGCCAGCTCTTGGTACAGTGTCTCTCCGAGGTGTGGGCGGTTCGTGAGGTCGATCATGATGAAGAGGGAGGGCGCTGCGCTCGAGTATGACCCTGGGGATGCCTTCTCCGAATCGGTCGAGGCGGAGTCGGCGGAGGCGACGGTCGAGTCGCTCGTCCATGTGATAGGGGCGTGCGTTCGGCTGATCTTCGGGGACGATCTGGAGAGCCTCTCTGGTGGAGGGCCGCTGAGCTTGGAGGGGTTGTTCGGTCGCCTGGATTCAGAGGGGGCTCGTCTTCGAAGACCCGATCGACGACGCGTGTGGTTGGCGTCTTCGGATCGTCAGGGCCAGTCGATGATGTGTGGTTCGAATGGACACATGTGAGCAGAGGTGAAGGTGGCCGTACGGATCGAGAGAGTGGAGCGTTACGACGACGCGGTGTTGTCCGAGCTCATGGAGCGCAACCTGGGGCCGTCGATCTCGACGTCCTCCATCCGGCGCCAGCGGTGCGAGCACTTCGAGAGGCGCGCCGAGTCGATCAAGTTCGGAGCCTTCGACGGTGACGCGTTGGTTGGTCTGAGCTGGGGCGCGGCCGAGAGCCCCTCGCGCTTCGTGATGCACGTCTCGTTGGTCGAGGCGGCGTACCGTGGGCAGGGCGTCTACACGGCGATGCTCGAGGAGATGTTGGCGGCGACCCGTGGCTACGACGAGGTCGAGTCCCACCACCACCTGCTGAACAACGAGATCCTGGCGATCAAGCTACGTCGAGGGTTTCACATCGTGGGGTTCGACCAGAGCATCCTGATCGGGCCTCGCCTGACGCTGCGTTACTTCCACAACGCGGAGCTCCTCGAGCTCATGCGCCAACGGACCGGGCTGACGCCGCGCTGAGGTGACTCGGAGACGCCGCCGAACGTGCTGTTCTGCCCGCCCCCGAGGAGGATGTTCATCGAGAGGTCGAATCCACCCCGAGCCAGCGCTCGATCGCCTCCAAGCTCTCCACCCAGTACGCCTCGCCCGAGACGTCGTCGTCCAGGTAGTGCTCCTTGAACCCCTCTTCGTCCCAGTTGTGCGAGAGCCAGGCGTCGAACACGACGCCGCGCAGCAGCGAGGTGGGTTCGAAGAGCGCCTCCCGGGACTCCGGGAAGTCGAGGTGTCGCCGGTAGAGCTCGACGACGAGCTCGTGCTGGGCTTCTCGGCGTTCGCGGCGAGGCGCCTCGTCGCTCAGCGTGTCGAGCCGCCAGGGGAAGCTCATCAGGCGGATGTCGAGCGCGGTGGGGCCGACCTGGAAGTCGTCGAGGTCCATGAGGAGCGGCCCGTCGGGCCGCCAGGCGACGTTCCATGACCCCAGGTCGGCGTGGATGCGTTGCTGTGGGACGCCCACGAGCAGCTCCGAGAGCCGCGTGCACAGCTCCCCGACGCCCGCGCGGTAGCGCGACGCGAGGTGCTCCGGGAGGTAGCCGCGCGCGTCGACGACGCTCAGGAGGTCCCGGCCCATGCTCGAGGGCTCGAGCCTCGGGCGATGGGGCGCGTCGCGCTGTGCGCCCACGCGGTGGACGTCCGCGACGAGCTGGACGAGCTGCTCGACCCTGGCGCGGTCGAACACGGCGAGGTCCTCTTCGTACGGCTGTGGGATGCGCTCGTAGGCCAGGTGGTACAGGCCCTCCCACTCCTCGATTCCTCCGATGGGGCGCACCGCGGAGACCCCCGCGTCGCGCAGATCATCCAGGAAGATCACCTCCTCTCGCAACGCATCGAGTGACCACCTGCCGGGCCGGAACACCTTCAGGACGACGTCCCCGAAGACGAGCACCCGGTTCTCCGCGCTCTCGCGCTGCTCCCCGGCGACTCGAGGCAGCCCGCGTTGCTCGAGGATCGGGCCGCACGCGTCGGCGTCGAGGCGCACGAAGCGCTCGAGGGTCGGCGCGGGGACGCTGGAGAAGTGCTCGACCCAGTCGTATGGGGTGCTCATGTGGCCTCTTTTCGGCTGCGCGGTTCGTCGAAGGGATCTTCCTGGGCGCCCAACCTCACCGTGTCGTGCTCTTGTTCCGAGGTCTCGGGCGCTCCGTCGTCGCGTGGCGGATGCCGTGGGCACGGCCTCGTCGGGCTTGGCCCGTGCCGGGCCGTCGACTACGCTTCTGTGCGAAACGGAGCAGCGGCATCGGTGGGAAGGAGGACTCATGGGAGAGAGGGGAGAAGGTCCAGGAGTCTATCCCATAGTGGTCTTTGGATCGGGCCTGCTATCCATTCGGTTCTCCGCTGAACGGAGTGGCTTTCGCTTTGTTTTGGAGTGCGATGGAGAGGTTCACGAATCCATCCTCGTCGCGTTCGCACCGATTGCGCCCAGGCGCCTCCTCCAAGACCTGATCGCCTTCGACCGCCTGCTGTCGCGCAGGCGTGAGCACGCGACGAGATGGGGAAAGGACGCGTTCACATACGTGCGATTCAGGGACTACACGGGAGCCATCAAGCTGCTCGTCAACCACGACCTGTTGTCGACCGATGAGCCTGAGTTCATCTGCCTCGTGAAGGTCGATGAGGGCGAAGGCTCGTGGCGTGGGACTTCATTCGTCGTCGAGGCGGGGTTCTCCGCAGATTCGCGCTTGGCTCTGGAGGAACTGTAGATGTCATCGAGCCCCAGTAACATCGTCCGACTCATCGATGAGCCTCATGTCACGTTGAGCATCGAGAATGTCTCGGGTCGTCGGATTCGATACCGAGCCGACTACATCGGAGGGAACTCGATCCTGGGTCCGGCGTTCACGCTTTGTGAGGGATCGGGGGTCGAGGCTCTTCTGGAGCTGTCTCTTATACACATCTCCGAGCCCACGAGACAGGCAGAAATCTC
>CAJXPN010000801.1 GCA_913058025.1 uncultured Myxococcales bacterium
AGATTTCTGCCTGTCTCGTGGGCTCGGAGATGTGTATAAGAGACAGGTCGTGGGCGTTGGGGCTCGGGCTCGCGCTGGGGTGTGTGGTGTTCGGGTTCCCTGTGTGGGTCGTGCGTCGTCAGGAGCGCGCGCTCGAGGACGCCAACGAGGGCTTGCGTGACCGCGTGGAGGAGGCGGTGGCGAGCCTGCGCGAGACGAGCTCGAGGCTGGTCACGATCCAGGACGAGGAGCGCGCGAGGTTGTCACGCGAGCTCCACGACGGGGTGAGCCAGACGCTCACGGCGCTCAAGGTCGAGCTCGAGCGCGCGCTCGCGGAGTCGGGCGGGTCGGCGCGCCTTGAGGAGGCGCTGGAGCTGTGCGACGAGACGATGAGGGAGCTGCGCGTGAGCATCGAGGATCTGCGGCCGATGGCGTTGCTGCGCGGCGCGCCCCTCGCCGAGGTGCTCGCGGCGGCGTGCGAGCGCTTCGAGCTGCGCACGGGCGTGGCGGTGTACCTTCGCGCGCGCATCGAGCACGCGCCGTCGCCGGCGCAGGAGGCCGCGACGCTGCGTGTGTTTCAGGAGGCGATGCACAACGTGGAGCGGCACGCGGACGCGTCGGAGGTCGGCGTGGAGCTGACGTGCGACGGGGGCGGCGTCCGGCTGTCGGTCGAGGACGACGGCCTGGGCTTCGACCCTGGCGCAGTCGGCGAAGGGCATGGGCTCGAGAACATGAGGACGCGCGCGGAGCTGTTGGGGGGCGCGTTCACGCTCGAGGCGGCGAGCGGAGAGGGGTCGCGCGCGACGCTCACGCTGCCGAGCCGTGGCTCGACGGCGTGAGCGTCGGGTCGTGGCGGCCTCAGCCGAAGCCGCAGACCTTGACGCCGCGCTGGACGGCGGGGCGCGCCATGAAGCGCTCGACCCAGGCGTGGACGTTGGTGAAGGCGTCGTAGCCGACGAAGTCCTTGCCCTCGTAGTACTCGAGGCCGTTGACCCAGGGGACGGTCATGATGTCGGCGATGGAGAACTCGTCGGCGAGCCAGTCGCGGTCGGCGAGCGCGGCGTCGAGGACGCCGAGGAGCCGGGTGACCTCCTTGCCGTAGCGCTCTTCGCCGTAGGTGTCGGTCTTGCCCTTGGCGTACTTGTAGAAGTGTCCGAACTGCCCGAACATCGGGCCGACCGAGCCGGTCTGGAAGAAGGTCCACTGGATCGCCTTCGAGCGCCAGTAGGGGTCATCGGGGAGCAGCTTGCCGGTCTTCTCGGCGAGGTAGAGCAGGATCGCGCCAGACTCCATGATCGACAGGGGGCCGCCGTTGGGTCCGTGGGGGTCGATGATCGCGGGGATCTTCGAGTTCGGGTTGATGGAGAGGTACTCCTCGTCGAACTGGTCGCCCTTCATGATGTCGATGGTGTGCGCGTCGTACTCGAGCCCGAGCTCCTCGAGGGCGATGCCAGCCTTCTGACCGTTCGGCGTGGCCAGCGAGTAGAGCTGGATGTGGTCGGGGCTCGTGGCTTTCCAGCGCTTCGGGAGGGTGTCGGTGGTCATCGTGTCGCTCCGTTTTGGTCGTGGTTTTCGGGGTGCAACCTGATCACCTCCAGCGACGCGTCAACGGCCGAGGACGCTCACTCGTCCCTGACGTCCGAGCCCGAGAGGTCGCCTGGGCGCGCGCCGTGAGCTGGCGATAAGCCGCCCAGTTGTGAGTCGCCAAGGATGGTGAGCATGCCGCCGTTGGTGCCGTCGTCGTGGCGTCTGCGGACGCTCCGTATGGCGTCCTCGAGCGCGTCGCGCAGCGGCGCGAGTCGCGACGTCCGCGCGAGCTTGGTGAGCCGCGGGACGTGCTCGAGCGTGGCGAACTCGTCCAGGCGATCGACGAGCTTCGCGGTCAGGTGCGTGGGGAGTGTGGCGACGGCGTCGATGAGGACGTCGACGATCCACTCGGGCGGCGCGTTGGAGAGGAGCACGTCGGTCAAGGTCTCGAGGTGCTCGGAGTCCACCGCGACGACGAGCCCGAGGATGCGCTCGGGGGTGTAGGACGAGAGCTCGGAGGAGACCAACAGGAACGCGCGGGACCGCGCCGCGACGTGGTCGTACATGAAGTGTGTCTGGACGATCGCCTCGATGTCGCGGGCGAGCACGTCACCGGAGACGCGCGTGGCGTACGCGGTGAAGAGCGCGACGTGCGCGTCGCCGTGTTGGAGCCCGAGTCGAAGGAACGCGGGCGCGACCTCGTCGGGGGAGGCGACGCCGAGCTCGAGGGCGCGCGTGAAGAGCTCAGGCTCACGGGTGTAGAGGTTGGCGCGTGACATGAGGTCGTCCATGGCGTCGCCTGCGCCGTGGCGCGCGGCGACCCACTCGAAGGCGCGGCGCGTGAGTTCCTCGGCGCCGTCGCCGGTGGCGTCGGGGTCGAGCGCGGCGACGGCCGCGCGGGCGGTCTCCGGGGCGTCGGGGTGGTGCGCGATGAGCGCGTCGAGCATCTCACCGCGTTCGGCGTACGTGGGCGCGACGTAGACTCCCCCGAGGAGCGCCTCGGCGTCGGGTGAGGGGTGCGCGAGGACCTCGCGCGCGGCGAGCAACCGCTTCGACTCGCGGCTGGGGAGCGCGCGCCGTTTGGGCTGTGGGAGTGAGGGCGCGGGGCGGTTCCGCCTGCGCTCTTCGGCGCTGACCTTCACGAACATGGACACGAACGCGATGAGGATGAGGCCGCCGAGGACGAACATCGAGACGAGGAACGTCACTCTTCCTCCTCGTCGCGATCGAGCGCGAGCTCCTGCCGCAGCGCGAAGGCCTCGGCGGCGCGCGCGAGCCTGGGGTGCTCGCCGCCCGCGGCGAGCTCGGCGGCGTGGTCGGCGAGCTGGACGAAGACGGGCCGCGAGGCGTCGGTGCGCGCGAGCAGGTTCTGGGCGGCGCCGAAGTGCGAGCCGAAGCCGCCCCAGTCGTCGCGAGAGCCCGCGACGCACGCGAGGCCGAGGTGCGCGAGCGCGTCCTGGTGGAGGTCGCGCCCGGAGTGGTTGTTGAGGAAGGCGCGGAGGTCGGGCTCGGCGCGGTCGGGCGAGCCCGCGAGCACCCAGACGCAGGCGAGCTCGAGGTGGGCCCAGTGGCGGTAGTGTGAGCCGAGGCTGGAGAAGAGGCGCTCGGCTTCGGCGTAGCGCCGCTCGGCCTCGGGCCAGTCCTGGTACTGTCTCTTATACACATCTCCGAGCCCACGAGACAGGCAGAAATCTC
>CAJXPN010000802.1 GCA_913058025.1 uncultured Myxococcales bacterium
GGTGCGCACCGCCCGAGGGCACCTCGCTCGACGCGCTCCGCGCCCGCGGCCTCGCGCCGATCCAGACCTCCCGCGGCGCGCTCTTCGTCGCGCCCGGCTCACCCGACGAGCCCGCGCCTCAGATCCGCGGCGACCTCAACGGCTGGTCCGCCTCCGACGCGCACACCCTCCGCCCCGTCACGCGCCGCCTCTACGCGCGCTTCGTCGGCGTCCCCGCTGGCCGCTCGGCCTACAAGCTCGTCTACGGCGACGGCGCCGCCTGGTTCACCGACCCCTCCAACCCGAACATCTCCTGGGACGGCGTCGAGGGCGCCGGCGTCGGCGACTTCAACTCCGTCCTCACCCGCGGCGTGCGCGGCCCGCGGCTGGTCCAGGTCCCTGGCGTCTACTCCCCGGAGCTCGACAACCGCCGCGACCTCTACGTCCTGCTCCCCGCCGCCTACGGCGACGACCCTGGCCGACGCTTCCCCTCCCTCTACCTCCACGACGGCAACGAGTCGCTGTCTCGCAGCCAGCTCGACGACGTCGCCTCGGGCTGGATCGGCGACGACCCCTCGCGTGCCCTCATCCTCGTCTTCGCCCACCTCCCCTCACAAGACGTCCGCCTCGCCGAGTACACCTTCGGCACCCCGGACTCCCGCGGCGACGACTACTCGGCCTTCTTCGCCCGCACGCTCGTGCCACTCGTCGACGCGTCCTTCCGCACGCGCGCCGACCCCGGCGCGCGCGGCGTCGCTGGCGCCTCACTTGGAGGCTTGATCTCGTACCGCATCGCGACACAGTATCCAGGTGTGTTTGAATACGCGGCCGGTATGTCCTCGTCCTTCTGGTGGGAGGACCGGCTCATGGTCGACGAGCTCAGGCTCCTCGGCTGCCAGAGCCAGACCTTCTACCTCGACTCTGGCGCCCCCGGCGACGGCGTCGAGGGCACCAGGGCGATGCGCGACGCGCTCGTCGACCTCGGATGCACGCACACACACGTCGAGGAGCCCGACGCCTCGCACGATTGGTTTTACTGGAAGCGCAGGTTCCCCGGACTCCTCGACGCCTTCCTCGTCTCCTCAGACGCCTCCACGGAGTGACCACCATGTCCTCACGCGCCATGTTCCTCCCGCTCACGCTCGCGCTCGTCGCGCTCCCGCTCGGGGTCGCCTCGGCCAAACCCGAGCCCGCGAAGTCCTCCAAGGCGGCCAAGAAGAAGAAGCCCGAGATCAACCCGTACGCAGAGCTCGACAAGGGCAACAAGTACGCGAGCTGGAACAACAGCGGCGGCTTCAAGCGCGCCGTCAAGCACTACGGACGCGTCCTACAGGCCGACCCCGTGTCCTTTCCCTACGCCTACCTGAACCTCGGAGAGGTCAACAAGGCCCTCAAGCGCTGCCCCGCGGCCGTGCTCGCCTTCCAGGGCTACCTCGCCGTGTCCGATCCCTCCGACGAGGGCAGCGCCAAGCAGGCGCGCCGTGGCATCCGCGAGTGCACCCTCGCCGGCTGGCCCACGCTCTCGATCTCGGCCCGCCCCCTGGAGGGCCTCGAGATCCTCGTCGACGGGCACATGCTCTCCCGCGGCGCCGACCTCGCGCCGGTCACGCTCGCCCCGGGCTCCTACGAGGTCGTCGTCCGCGCCTCGGAGCACGTCCCCTTCACCGAGACCATCAACGTCGTCCGCGCCGCCGATGGCTCGGGCACCTCGCGCACCCTCCAGCTCGACCGCCAGACCTTCTTCGGGCAGGTCGACGTCAACGTCTCCCACGATGGCAAGCCCCTCGAGGGCGTCACCGTGACCCTCGAGCCCAAAAAGCTCGACAAGCCCGACCCCGACGCGCCCATCGTGTCGCTCACGATCGGCGCCGACTCCAAGCCCGTCGAGCTCGCCACCGGGAAGTACTTCCTCGAGATCGAGATCGAGGGCTACAGGCGCTGGATCCGCAACGTCTACATCTCGCGTGACTCCGAGCAGTCCATCGATGTCAACCTCGCACGCAGCCTCCCCTCGGCGCTGCGCGCCGACTGACTCACCTGTCCGAGGGGTCCCCCGTCGGCAGGTCGTCTCGCTCGCTCTCCTCGCGCGAGACCCTGATCACGATCTCCTCGTTGAGCCAGCGCCCCAGGTCGACCTGGCGGCAACGCGACGAGCAGAACGGGTAGTGCCCGTTCTCCTCCCTACCCGCGATCGTCTCGTCGCAGACCACACACTTCTTCGCCATCCTCGCCTCCTCATGTTCTCCGAGCGCTACGCGCTTCGAATGTGACTGTTCGTGAGCACCTCATACACATGTGCTCGCATATACGTGGGGCGAAACACCGTGCTCTGCCTCCCCGTGAACAATGTGTTCACGCTCGGGCCGCTCGACAAAGTCTCATTCGTCATCAATATGCCCTCTTGTGTGTCGCGGCGGTCTGCGCCGTCGCATATCCAACTGATTGCCCGGAGTTCCAAGATGCGTAACCGAATCATGCTCGTCTGTGCCGCCCTCGCCATGACCACCACCCTCGCCGCGTGCGAGTCCGAGGTCGACAACAAGCCGGCCGCCAAGGTCGTCGAGACCGACAAGAAGACCGACGGCAAGAAGGCCGACACCAAGGTCGACGAGAAGAAGGACGAGGGCGCCGCCGCCGCCGGCACCGCCGTCGTCTACACCGCCTCCCCCGAGACCTCGAGCATCGAGTGGGTCGGAGCCAAGGTCACCGGCGACCACAAGGGCGGCTTCAAGAAGTTCGACGGCTCGCTGACCGTCGAGGGCGACAAGGTCACCTCGCTCGAGTTCACGGTCGACACGACCACGCTCTTCTCCGACAACGACATGCTCACCGGCCACCTCAAGGGCGAGGAGTTCTTCGACGTCGCGAAGTTCCCCAAGTCGACCTTCAAGGCCACCAAGATCGAGGCCAAGGTCGAGGGCGACCACACCCACCTCATCACCGGTGAGATGGACCTCCACGGCGTCAAGAAGACCATCGCCTTCCCCGCCACCGTCAAGGTCGCCGCCGACAAGGTCACCGCGAACACCGAGTTCACCCTCAAGCGCTTCGACTTCGCCATCAACTACAAGGGCAAGGCCAACGACCTGATCAAGGACGACGTCCTCCTCAAGATCAAGCTCGAGGCCCCCAAGAAGAGCTGAGCAAGCTCTCTCTTTCTTGGCTACGCATCGCTCGCGCGTCTCTCCCTTGGGTCGAGGCGCACGACCACAACCTCCGCT
>CAJXPN010000803.1 GCA_913058025.1 uncultured Myxococcales bacterium
TACGAGATTTCTGCCTGTCTCGTGGGCTCGGAGATGTGTATAAGAGACAGGGGGATGACCCTCGAGGACACCGAGTGGGCGTCGGGCGTGGCGGAGGCGCTCACGCGAGGCTTCGGCGCGCAGCTCGCGGCGTTGGGAGACTCGATCGTGGAGGACCTGCTGCTCAGCGACCTCCCCGCGTGTCAGCTCCTGGCGGGCGAGGCGCTGTTCGCGAGGCCGCCGGGGCGTGTGCCGGACGTGTTCGTCTCGGCGCTCTTCGACTCGGAGCACGAGCAGGTGCGTGAGGTCGCGGCGAGGATCTTCGGCCGGATGAGTGATGAGGCGTTGCTGGCGAGGGAGGAGCTGCTGTCGGCGCTCGCGGTGAGCTCGCGGGAGGACCTGCGGGAGTTCGCGAGGCCGATCGTGGGGAGGTTGGCCGCGGCCGACCGTGGCTTCGCCGGCCGGTTCCTGGAGCTCATGGCGCAGGTGCTCGAGGCGGAGGAGCGCGCGGAGGGCGTGCACGCGGGGATCGCGAGGCTGGCGGCCGAGGAGCTCGGCGAGAGGCTCGGTTTGCTGGGCACGGAGCGCGCGCTGGAGCTGCTGGCGGCGAGGTCCGTGGCGGCGAAGGAGGTCGGAGGGCGGGCGCTGGCCATGTCGGCGAGGCCTGAGGAGCTCGAGGTGAGGACGCTGGCGTGGGTGGCGAGGAGCGAGTCGCGGGCGGCGCGAGAGGTCGGCCGGGGGTTCATGGAGTCGGCGCCCGAGCACGTGAGGTCGCAGCCGGAGGCGGCGCTCCTCGTCCTGGACACGGAGTGGGCGGACACGCGGGAGTGGGCGATCGAGTGGCTCGAGGAGGGGCTCGAGGGGGCGTGGACGCCGTCGCTGTGGGTGTCGGTGTGCGACATGAAGTGGGAGGACGTCGGGGCGTTCGGGCGGGCGATGATCCGCGACAAGATCGACGGAGGGAGCGGCCCCGAGTACCTCCTCAAGCTCACGGAGCACCCGCGCGCGGACATGCAGGAGTTCGCGTCGGACTACCTCGAGCGGTACGCGGGCGGGGACCCGTTGCGGATCGAGCAGATGGGGTGGTTCTTCGCGTCGGTGCTCACGCGGGTGCGCAAGGGCGCGGTGGCGAAGCGGCGGGCGCTGGACTTCCTGGAGGTCGAGGCGGCGCGCTCACGAGAGGGCGCCGAGGCGGCCGCGCGGGTGCTGGGCTCGGCGTCGGCGACGATCGCGGTGCGCGAGCGCGCCCGGGCGATCCAGATCCTGACGAGGATCGCCCGGGAGCACCCGGACCTGGAGTCTCCGTTGGAGCTCGTGGAGTGGGAGGATCGCCATGGAGTTTGAGTACAAATACGCCGGGCACTCGGGGGTAGAGTCGGACGCGGGGAGTGCGTCGATGTCGTTCGTGCCGGACGCGTCCAGGGAGCCGACGTTCTTGAGGGCGTCGCTGACGCGCGCGGTGGAGTTCCGCGAGGCGATCAGCGCGATGCACGACGTGGTCGTGCAGGACCTCCGTTGGACCCCCAAGGATCGCGAGGCGTACAAGGCGTGGCGCGCCCAGCAGGACGAGTACGACGTCGACCAGGTGCTGGCCGACCGCGAGGAGACGCGCGCCCGGATCGACGCGCTCTACCAGGAGATGAGCGCGCTCTGGCAGAAGGAGCAGCGGCGCCAGAAGGCGTTCGTGGACGCTCGCCAGCGCTACTTCGACTACATCTACATGCGCGACTACACGGCGTGGCTGATCCTGGATCCGGTGATCACGGTGCACCCGGACGAGGTGTTCTTCGAGTGCTTCAGCAAGGACGAGTCGACGTACGCGAGGTTGAGCGCCGGGTTCGAGTGCTTCGACGAGATCGACGAGCTGGGCTACGGCACGACGAACATCGACTACTCGCAGGGGCTCTACGACGCGTTCCAGAAGCTGCGTAACTACAAGCGCACGCGGTTCGAGGTGGACCCTGGCGGCTTCACCGCGCAGACGGGGGCCTCGGCGGCCCACCGCGAGGTCAAGATCGACCTCCCCGACAGCTGGGTGCGAGGGTTCCTCCAGGTGAGCTCGGCGATGGGGCAGCCGGCCGAGGCGCGCTTTCGTCTCCACCCGATGGACGTCCACAACGTGTGCCACGCGCTGCGCCGCCGGAATGAGAAGAAGGGGCCGCGCGCGCTGCGCTACGAGCTCGAGCCGGGTGAGCCCGTGCGGATCGTGCTCGAGCCCTGGGAGCAGGTGATCACGTGCCCGCGTTCGATCTACTCGGGGCCCAGGTCCGAGGTCGTGCGCACGTGGGGCCGGCGGCGGCTGCACGTGCTCGAGCGGCTGATCCCGATCGCGCGCGGCTTCGACGTGCACCTGCTCGGGGACGGGATGCCGTCGTTCTACGTGGCGGATCTTGGCGAGATGTCGTTCACGCTGGGCCTGAGCGGATGGTCGGCCAACGACTGGTCGCGGGCGGGGGCGTTCGACCTCATGGCGCCGCGCGAGGGCGTGACGAACCGGTCCAAGCGCGCGGTGTACGCCGAGCTCAAGAAGCGGTGGTCGGCGACGCCCGACGAGCTCGCCCAGGCGACCAAGCTCGAGCGCGCGCAGGTGCTCAGCGCGCTGGGCGCGTGGGCGCAGGCGGGCAGGGCGGTGTTCGACCTCAACCGGAGCGTGTGGCGTGCCAGGGAGCTCTCGCGCGAGCCGCTGCCGATGGACAAGCTCAGGTTCCAGAGCGACCGCGAGGAGGCCGCCTGGGCGATCCAGAAGGCAAAGGGCGTCTCGGCGCCCGCGGAGGTCGTGGACACGGACGGCGTGCGCCACCTGGCGGCCAAGGTCAAGGAGGACAAGGATACCTACGACACGGGCGTGTCGCTGGACCGGGACGGGCGGTTGATCGGAGGCACCTGCGGGTGCAACCACTACATCCGCTCGAAGCTCGCGAAGGGGCCGTGCGCGCACATGTTGGCGCTGCGGATGAGGTTGTCTCGTAACGCGCATTGAGCGTAACATCAGGAGGTGAGGCGCGCGTTTCGGCGCGCGAGGATCGAAGAAGGAGACAGAGGAGAGTGTCGAGGCCCAGGCGCGCCTCGTGGGTGTGAACGTCGTGAGGAGGTTTGCATTGGGGGCGGCGGATCGCCGCCCGAGCCCACAGGCCACACATGCGTCACGGTGCAGCTCGCTTGATAGCGGGTCGTACGACGGCCATCGGTTATGCGATATGAGAACTGTGTTCTCTCAGAC
>CAJXPN010000804.1 GCA_913058025.1 uncultured Myxococcales bacterium
CATACGAGTTTTCTGCCTGTCTCGTGGGCTCGGAGATGTGTATAAGAGACAGAGCGTGGTCGTCGCGGCGATCCATACCCACGCCCCCGCCGTGATGAGGTGGCGTCTCGTCACTTCTTGTCCTTGGATCCGCCCGGCGCGACGTCGTCGGGCGCGGTCGGCGGGAATCCGTTGATCTGTCGCCAGAGCTCGTAACCCAGCGAGACCTCGTTGAGCATGATCCAGCCGTTCGCGCGGCCGCCCTGGCGCAGGAACCTCGGCTGAGGCCAGGGCTCGTCGTCGGGGTCGGGGACGATGATCACGCGGAAGTGACCTTTCTTGTTCGACTGCGCGTCCACGAACGCGACCTCGCCGCCGAACGTACCCACGGCGACCGAGGGCCAGCCGGAGAACTGCACGGCGGGCCAGCCCTCGAACTGGAGGCGGACCTTGCGGCCGGGCGTGACGAGCGGTGCGTCGTTGCCGCTTATCGTGAGGTTGACCGCGCGCGAGGGCGTCTGCGGGATGAGGTTCGCGAGCACCTGGCCTGGCTTGACGTACTCGCCCGGGGTGCGCGCGCTGATGGCCTGGATCAGGCCCTCTCGGGGCGCGACGATGCGCTGGGCGGACTGCTGCGCGAGCTTGACCTCTGCCTTGGAGAGCTCCTCGGACGCCTTGGCGAGCTTGGAGCGCTCCGAGGAGAGCTTGGAGCGGGACTCGGCGAGCTTGGCGTCGACGTCGGCGGCCTTGCCCTCACGCTCGGCCTTGAGCGAGAGCACCTTGGCCTTCTTCTCCTCGAGCTTGGCCCTCTTCGAGGCGACCTCGGCCTCGAGCTTGGTCGCCTTGGCCTGGCCGACCTCCAGGTCGCGGTCCGAGGAGAGCCCGTCGGCGTTGAGCTTGCTCTTTCGCGTGAGGTTGAGCTCGGCGGCCTTGAGCTCGCCCTGGGTGCCCGCGAGCCCCTTCTGCGCCGCGGTGATCTCGTGGCGCGCCATGCGGATCTTGGCGTCCATCGCGCTCAGCGAGAGCTCGCGCACGCGGCCCAGAGACTCGATCTTGTCCTCGGTCGCCTCGATGGCGGCCCTGGAGGCCTCCTCTCGGAGCCTCGTGAGGTCGCGCTGATCGGCGAGGCGGGTGACGTAGTCCGGGTCGTTGTCCTGGAGCTCCACGAGGACCTGCCCGGCGTCCACGACCTGGCCCTCCTGGACGTGCCACTTGAGCACGCGCCCCTTGATCGGGGCGATGATCTCGAGCTCTCGCTCGTCGGGCGAGTACGCCATGATGTTGCCCGTGGACACCGCGGTCTGCTGCCACGGGACGAACAGGAGCAGCAGGGCGCAGAACACGAGCGAGCCGAAGACCGCGCCCGCGGACCACCTGATCATCTCGGGCAGACGCACCATGTGCATCGCCAACGGAGTCGCCCTCGTCGCTGCGTCACCCCTCGCCATCGGTTCCTCTCTTGTTCTTGGTCTGTCGGACCATGATGAACTCACCGTTCTTGAGCGTCACGACTCTGTCGCATCGGTCGAGCACGGTCGGGCTCTCGCTGATCACCAGGGTCGTCGTGTTGGCCACGCCGAAGACGGCATCGAGCGCCATCGGAAGCTTCGACGCCATGACCGAGTCCAGCGCGCGATCCACGAGCATGACCTCCGGTGACGCCGCGATCGCCCTGGCGATCGCCATGCGGACGAGCTGCTCCTGGTTGAGCGGAGAGCCCGTGCCCGTGAGCATGGTCCCCAGGCCGTCGGCGTCTCGGATGAGCTCGTCGAGCAGGCCGACGGCGTCGAGGGCGTCGCGTGCCCTGACGATGCCATCGAGCGGTGCCTCCAGCGTCACGTTCTCCTCGACCGTCCCGGCGAATGCCTGGGCGTCGCGCACCAGCGTCATGCGCTCACGCAGCGCGGGGCCGCTGAGGCCTTCGACGTCCAGGTCGTTGACGAAGCCTCTCCAGCCCTTCCGCTGGCCCATTCCATAGAGGATGTTGAGCAGCGTGCTCGCCATCTCGGGGTCCGAACCCATCACGCCCACGCTCTCACCCGCCTTCAGGACGAGCTCGCTGTCTTTTGGCGAGACGAGCTTCAGCCCGAAGTCCTTCTCGTCTTGTGAGATCACCTCGCCCGAGCTCGGCTCGAGCTCGAGGTCGAGCAGCTTGGCGACCTTGTAGGTGCCCGCGGTGAGGTCGTAGAAGGTCTCGAGGTGCTTGCCGAGCTTGGCAATCGAGGCGGCCACGGCGGTCACGATGAGCTCGGCGGCCACGAGCTGTCCGAGCGTGAGCTGGCCGTTGATCACGAGGTAGCCGCCGGTCACCAGCAGGCCCGCGCTCGCGAGCGCGTGCAGCACCGCGGCGCCCACGACCTGGCGAAGCACGATGCGGAAGTGCGCCGTGCGCTTGTTCAACCACGACAGCGCGAGCGACTCCGCCCGGTGCGACGCGGCGCGCGCGCCGCGGCGGGAGCTGAAGCGCGTCGGGTCGCTCGAGACCTCCTCGAGCCACGCCGCCACCTTGTACTTGGCGTCCGACTCCTCCAGGCTCGTGCCCACCGCGCCCCGGCCCATCAGGAACACGACGACGAACACGCCGAAGGCGAGCACGAGCGCGAAGCCCAACAGGTAGGGGTGGTAGAACGCGAGCACGATCGTGCCCAGTACGAGCTGCAGGCCGATGCTCAGCGTGTCCAGCAGCAGCGTCGCCGACGCCTTCTGGACCGTGACGATGTCGAAGAACCGGTTCACCAGCTCCTGGATGTCCTTCTTCTTGTGCGTCGCGAGCGTGACCCGCGGCAGGCGCTCGGCCAGGTCCGTGACAAGGCGGATGAACAGCCGGCGCTGGAGCAGCTCCACGACCCAGTGCTCGGCGACCCGGAGCGTCCCCAGGAAGCACAGCGCCACGAGCAGGACCACCGAGATCACGATGAGCGGCTGGAGCACGACGTTGAACGCGATCGTGTTCACCAGCGCCTGCACCGCGATCGGCGTGATCAGCTCGAGCAGACCCACGAGCACGGCGTACGCCACGATCGCGCGCACGAGCGGCCTCTCCATGAAGAAGAGCCGCTTGACCTGCGCGATGGCGCGCACGGGCGACGGGCTCCCCTTGGCCACGCCGACCATCCCGCGCATCGGCAGCCCGCGGTGCACGTGCAGCCAGCAGGCGCGGTCCCCGAGCGACTCCTTGAGCTGTCTCTTATACACATCTGACGCTGCCGACGATCTACT
>CAJXPN010000805.1 GCA_913058025.1 uncultured Myxococcales bacterium
TCTACACAGAGTAGATCGTCGGCAGCGTCAGATGTGTATAAGAGACAGCCCCGTACCTGCCCTGCGCGAACCTCACCCTCGCGCGCTCCAACACCACCGGGCCGGACTCCACGTCTCCCGCGAGCTCCATGACCTCCTCGGCCCGCCCGAGCTCACCGCGCGCGCGCAGGCTCCGCGACGCGAGCACGCAGAGCCACGCGCGCTCCTCACACTCGGCCGATGACACGAGCGCGATCGCAGTCTCCAACGCATGTTCGGCCGACTCGCCACGTCGCGCCCTCGCCACCAGCCAACCCGTGAGGCGACCACGCGCGCCCTCCACGACCTCACGAGCGCCCGACGCCAACGCCACCTCGCGCACAACGCCGTAGAGCTCGAACCTCGCCCCCCCGGCGCGAGACGACCTCAGCAACCCCATCCCATGAAGGCCATGGAGCGCCCCCAACACCCCCCTCGCCTCCACGAACGCGCACGCGTCGTCGAGTGAGAACGACCCGCGCCACGAGCCACACTGCGTGAGGACCGAGCGCTCGACCTCCCCGAGCTGTGACCACGACCACGCCACCGCCTGATGCAACGTCGTATACCTCGCGTCGTCGATCGGCATCGCGTCGAGCAGATCCTCACCGCCGCTCAACCTCTGCGCCAGCTCACGCGCCCCCAACATCTCCAGCCAGTTCGCCGCCAGCTCCAGCGCCATCGGCAGCCCGTCGAGCGCGCGCACGATCCTCTCGAGCTCCGCCGAGTCCTCCTCCAGACACTCGACCCCGTGCTCCCCCGCGCGCGCGCGCAGCAACCTCACGCCCTCATCAGGTGCCAGCGGCGTCAGCGCGACGACGCGCTCGCCGTCGACCCCGAGCCGCCCCCTCGACGTCGCGCACACGGAGAGGCCCTCGGCGCCGTCCAACAACGCCGCGGCGCGCTCACCCAAACCCGACTCGTCCGCGTTGTCCCAGACCAACACCTCCACGCCGCGCGTCGACAGCGCCCACGCGAGCTGCTCCTCGAGCGCGCCGCCCTCACGCTCCACGCCGAGCTCACGCCGCAACGCCTCCAACGCCGCGTCCTCCCCCAACACCCCGGCGAGATCCACCCAGCACACGCGGCCAGCGCCCGAGAGCCACGCCGCAACCCCTCGGCTCTTGCCCACGCCAGGAGGGCCACACACCGTCACCCAACGCGACGTCGCCGACGCGCGATCGAACTCCCCCCTCGCCTCATCGCGCTCGATGTGGGCGTCTCTGTACCTGGGCGCGTGCGTCATGACTCTCCCTTCAACGTGTTGAGCCATCCAGGTCACCCGACGGGTCGAGGCCCTCGCCCGGCTGATCCTCGAACTCGCCCTCTCCAGGCTCGCTCTCGGGCTCCAGCTCGGGCTCCAGCTCGGGCTCGGGCTCCAGCTCGGGCTCGACCTCCTCCTCGACAGGCACGAGGATCACCTCCTCGATCACCTCGACCTCTTCGGTCGGCTCGAGCTCGCCGTCGCCCTGACGCGTCGCGTCCGGGATCGACGTCACGACCGACACCGACACACCGCTCAGATCCGAGTAGTTCCTCCCATCGAGCACATCGGTATACACGACCTGAAGCTCGACCTTGTCCAGGTTCACGATCGCGCCGACCTCGAGGGTCACGAAATCTCGATCCAGGAAGAGGTCCTGGATCTCGACGTTGCCCGTGAAGCGGTAGTCACGCGCCGTCTGCGACGGGTTGTTGTCCACGAACGTGTCGCCGATCTTCTCGCCCTCGAGCACCGTGTTCGCGAACCGCACGCCCCCGAACACGATGAAGCGGTCCAACAGGAACTGCCCCGCCTTCGCGCTCCCGATCACCTGATCTCCAGGAGCCCCGAACCTCTTGTTGAAGCCCACGTCCGCGCGCACGAACGTCCTCGTCCAGGGCAGGTACGTCCCGAGCAGAATCGACGCCGCGACGTCGATCTGACCGTCGCCCAACGTCACGTCGTCGCCCACCGTGATCGTCGGCGAGCCGATGTCGAGCTGGTCGAACGTGCCCCGAGGACCCTCGTAGCCGAGCGGGATCTTGGCCGAGAGCTGCGGCGTAATGAGCACCGGCCCCCGATAGACGTTGTAGCGCGCGGCCACGTCGAGATCCGCCGCGCCGAACTGCGTCGAACCGAAGTCGATCACCGACGCGCGGACCTGATCGAGCGTCGCGTCGTCCCTGATCTGGGTCTGGTCGTCCGGGTCCACGAACGGCGAGATCTCCAGGATCACCGGGTCCGCATTGAATGAGACCTGCTTGAACGTCGCCCTGGCCTCCATCTCGAAGTTGTCGGTGAACCCGTACCTCACGCCGAGGCCCAACGACGCAGACTCGAACTTCCCCCTCAGCGGGTAGAGCTGACGATCGCCATCGTTCATGTACTCCTTGTCCGCCGTCGAGAACCCGAAGTCCGTCGACAACACGAGCTCATGCTGGGGCAACGTCCACGGCGACGCGCTGGCCACGGCCGGCCACATCACACACACACACGCCGACACACACGCGAAACGTACGCGCTCTATCATCCTCATCCTCCCGCTCATCTTCACGAAACCATTCAAAACGAACGCGGCACCGCCGTCTTCTTCTTACGAATCACCTTCTTCGTTCGAACCACCCGGCGCACCGTCTTCTTGTCCGCCGCGTCGCTCTCCTCTCCCCCACTCGCGCCGACCGCGTCCCCTTTGGTCTTGGGCTCCTTCTCCGCAGGCGCAACGTCCGCGACCTTCTTCGCCACGACCGCCGGCTCATCGGGCTCGACGTCTTCGACGTCTTCGACGTCTTCGACGTCGACGACCGCGTCCCCCTCCGCTCCACCGGCCGAAGCGGCCCCCTCGGTATCCTTGGCGTCGGCCACGACGCCCTCGGACGCTCGCGCGCCATCGTCCACCTTCTCCCGGGAGCCCTTCGCCGCGCTCCGCTTCGGCGTCGGCTCGGCCTTCGCGGCAGCCTTCGCAGGAGTCTCGGCTCGATCGACGGGCTCCGGCGCGGCCTCCTTCTCCGCCACCTCGATGCCGTCCCCCACCGTGTCCGAACCACGCTCGACGGCCTCGAGCAGGTCGCCATCCTCCGCGGCCACGGCGTCCTCCTTCGGCGCGCCGACGGGCACCTTCACCTCGGGCTCGCCCTCATCCAGCGAGGCGAGCTCCTGCGCAGGAGCGTCCGCGGGGCCTGAACCTCCAGCCGCCCAC